>JAACEH010000024.1 GCA_011682595.1 Anaerolineaceae bacterium | reverse complement strand
GTTGTACAGATTGCGGCCGTCGAAAATGACAACCGCCTTCATGCGGCTTCGCAACTCGTCGAAGTCCAGCGTCCGGAACTCGTTCCACTCGGTCGCCACGACCAGGGCGTCGGCCCCGTCCAGGGCGGCCAGGTTGCTCGGGGCGTAGACAAGGCGGTCGCCGTAAATCTCCCGCAACCGATCGAGCCCCAACGGATCGTAGGCCTGCACCGTCGCTCCGGCCTCCAACAACATGTCGATGATCGCCAGGGCCGGGGCGTCGCGAAGGTCGTCGGTCTGCGGCTTGAAGGTGACGCCCCACACCGCGACGGTCCGCCCCCGGCACGAGCCGCCGAAGTGCTCGATGAGCCGCTCGGCCAGTTGCCGCTTCTGCCGCTGGTTGACCTCGTGAGTCGCCTGCAGCATCCGCACCTCGACGCCGTGGGCCTGGCCCAGGTGCGTCATCGCCCGGACGTCCTTCGGAAAACACGATCCACCATACCCGATGCCGGGAAACAGATGACGCAGGCCGATGCGCTCGTCGAACCCGATGCCGGTGCGGACCTCGCTGACGCTCGCCCCGAGGGCCCGCGAGAGGTTGGCCATCTCGTTCATAAAACTGATCCGCGCGGCCAGCAGGCAGTTGGCGGCGTACTTGGTCATTTCGGCCGATTCGCGGCTCATGACCAGGATCGGGTGCAGCGTGCGCACGAACGGGGCGTAGAGCCGCTTGAGAACGGCGGCCACCTGAATATCCGGCGTGCCGATGACGATGCGGTCGGGATAGTTGAAGTCGCGGACGGCGGCCCCTTCGCGCAGAAACTCGGGGTTGGCGGCCACCTGCACTTTGCCGCCCGTGCGGTCGTCGAAGAGTTGTTGAAGCCTGGCGCAGGTGCCCACCGGCACCGTGCTCTTGACCACCACCAGCGGCGGCGGCTTTTCGGCCGAAGCTATCTTGTCGGCCACGTCCAGAAGAGCCGAGAGGTCTGCCTCGCCGTCGGCCTTGGACGGCGTGCCCACGGCGATGAACGCAACCTCGGCATCGGCCAGCCGGTCAGCCAACGTTTCGGCCCTGTGGTCCGTATGGGCGAAAACCAGCCGCCCGGCGCGGACGTTGCGCTGCATCAACTCGGCCAGCCCCGCCTCGTAGAACGGAACCTGGCCTCGCTCCAGCAGGTGCACCTTGTCACGATCCTTGTCCACACAGGAACAAAAGTTCCCGGCTTCGGCCAGGCACGTGCCGGTGACCAGCCCCACGTACCCGGCGCCGACGACCACGATTCTCATTTTAGCTCTCCTACTCTTAAGGTGATTCCGGCTCCCGGCCGGAGACATCGATTTCCGCAAGGTATTTCGCCAACGACTGTCGGAAACCCGGCAGGCGGCACACCGTTGCCTCGTACAGCCTGCTGCAATCCAGCACGCTCATGGCCGGCCGCCGGGTGGGACTGTTGAGGTCGGCCGAGCTGATCTCCTCGACCGCCACGTCCCGGCCCAGTTGCTCGATGATGAAACGGGCGAACTCCAGCCACGATGCGCTGTCGGCGCCGCAGGCGTGGAAGACCCCGCGAGCACCGGCGGCCAGCAACCGCAACAGGGCCTCGGCCAGGTCACCGGTGTAGGTCGGGCAGCCGGTCTGGTCGGCGACGACGCGCAACGGGCCGCCACGGGTCGCCTGGCGGCGGATGGCCTGGACGAAGTTGCAGCCGCCGCTGCCATAGAGCCACGAGGTGCGGACGATCAGGTGATTCGTGGCTTGCCGGGCCTCGCTCTCGCCGAGCAGTTTCGATTCGCCGTAGACGTTCAGCGGCCGCGGCTCGTCGTCCTCGCGGTACGGCCGTCCGGCGTCGCCGGAGAATACGAAATCGGTTGAGATCTGGACCAGCAGACTACCGGCCGCCTCGGCCGCCCGGGCCAGGTGGCCGACCGCCTGGCCGTTGACCAGCATGGCCTCGTCGCGCCGCCCCTGGCAGCCGTCGACGTCGGTAAGTCCGGCACAGTTGATGATCACCCCGGGCTGCTCGCGGCCGATGAGCCCTCTGACGGCCCCGGCGTCGCAGATGTCCAGTTCCTCGACGTCCGTCCAGATGAGCCGCCCGGCCGGGCCGTCCGCCCGGGCCAGCCGCCGGCGCAGGGCGGTGGCCAGCATACCGTTGGCCCCGGTAATCAGGATGGGCTTATCCGTCAGGTCACTCATATAGCTTTCAGCTTTCATCCGCCGGCACACGCCCGACCAGCCGCCCGAGAGCATTCCGCGCCGCCGGTCGAGTCCCATAGAAGCAGTCGTGCTTCGGATTCTAGCCACAAGCTCAGTGCGGTCAAAGGTTTTTCGGGCCAGGCCCGCCGTTGCCAGGGCGGTCAGTCCTGGTGGTCGAGGTTCTGGAAGATCTGTTTCAGGCGGGTGCGGAGCCAGCGGGGGTCGGGGCGGCCGGTGACGGTCAGGTTGGCGATGAACAGATCGGCGCCGCCGGCCCGGACGACGACGCGGGTGGCTTCGGGGTTCTCCTTGTCGTGCAGGCGGCGCAGCATCTCGTCCGGCACGGGGGCCTCGATGACATCATCGCCGGCCAGCGACAGGTAGGCCGAGTCGCCTTCCAGACGGCCGCCGAAGCGGAACTGCTGGCCGGGCAGGCGGGCAGCCATGCCCGGGCGACCCTGGCCGTCGAAAGTAAGCGACAGGTTCAGCTCCGGTTCCTTGTCAATGGCCAGTTTCGCCGAAGCGGTGACCGCTGCGTCGGCGCCGTCGCTGACGGGGCGGAACTGCCAGCCGAAGGTGGCCTCACGCTGCAGATCGACGGTCACGCCGAACTCCACTTCGAGGTCGCCGACAAAGGCGGCCCGGGAGATGATCTGCCCGGGGCCGTCACCCTCGCGGTACCGCAGGGCGTTCAGGTACAACATCCACTGGTTGCCGACGACCTGCCAGTCGGTCATTTCGCGGCTGGTCAGGAAGTCGTAGTCCAGGCGGACCCGCCGTCCGGGCAGAACCTCGACCTGCCCGGCGAACAGTTGCACCAGGTGCTGCTGGGCCAGGCGGAATACCTCCTCGTCCGACAGCCGCCAGAGGACGTACCGCTCGGGGCGGACCTTTTGCGGGGCGGGCTTGCCGGACTCGGGATCGTAGCGGACCTGCTGGTTGGCCCGGACGGTCACCGGAATCGGATCGCCGTTGACGTAGAGAATGGCCTCTCCGGAGATGACGGTCAGGCGAACCTCGGCCGGCGGCCCGACGGCGCCCATCACAGCAGGCGCGGCGGCCAGCATGAGCGGCCCGGCCGCCCGACCGCGCCACCAGGAGGCGACTGCTCGCGGCGCGACGTAGAGGTCGAACTCGGCGGTCACGGCCTCGATGCGACCGACCGGCGTCCGGAGGACCATCACCCTTGTGCGGTCGGCCGGGTTGAGCTTGACGTAGACCTGCCCCTGGTCGAGCCGGCAGACGGTGCTGCCGCCGGCCGAGGATTGCAGGGCCAGCGAGGTGTTCTCGTTCAGTTCGATTTCCTCGCCGCCGATCATGGTTATTGAGAGCTGCGAGGCCCGGCCGGTGGCGATTCTCTGGCCTATGCGCAGGCGGTCCTGCGGACCGATAGCGGCCCGCTCGTCGCCGGCGGCAAAGACGGTTCCCCTGACGGCGACGGCCCGGGCGACCTCCAGCCCGAGTGGCGAATCGGCCGCCCGCTTCAGGAAGAAGATGGCCCCGACAATGAAGACCGCCGCGGCGGCCATGGCCATGGCCCGCCGCAAAGCCGGCCGCCGGAAGAAACCCCTGGTGATGTTCTTACGGGCAAGGCCCTGGGCGGCGGAAGCCATGATGCGGCGATGGTCGGCCTGGGGGACGTCGCGTTCGGCGAGTGCCTCGGCCCGCAGAAGAGCGTCGGCCAGACGGGTCAGCCGGTCAGCCGCCCGGCGGCAGGTGGGGCATCGGGCCAGGTGCCGGCGAAGTTCGTCGGCCCGGTCGGCGGCCAGGCGGTCGGCCCGCAGGTCGGCCAGGTCTTCGAGATTGCAGGCTTTGCACGGCTTCATTGCCCCAAGGTCCTCAAAACACAGGCAGATTATCAATTCGGCCCACTGGCGGACCGGTGACATGACACCCGAAATGTCGCTTCCAGCGGTTCAAACAGGCCGGGGCCGGAAAAGGTTTAGAAAATCGTGAGAATTTGTCGCCCTTTGACAGCCCGGCAGCGGCGGATTATACTGCCCTTTTCGGCCTCGGACAAGCGGGCTCTGGCAGACCCGTTCCCCCGGCGGCGGGGAGCGGGCCGAAAAAGTAAAACGAGCGGCCAGCCTCATTATGGCTAGCCGCTCTCTTGGCCGTCTGACCAGTTTGCGCCCAAGACCGTCGCTCTCGGCGGCACTTACCTGCGGCGGCGAGCGAGAAACTTCAGCTTGTCGCGGGAGGCCGAACATTCGGGGCATCCCTGCCCGGCCAGGCCGTGACACTTCGAGCAGAGCATCTTGCCGCACTGGCTGCAATGGAAGCCGACGATCGGCGACAGGCCGGGCTTGGCGACCAGGTTGCAGAAGCCGAGGTTGTATCCGCACTTGTCACAGATGACGCCGCTGGCCAGCGATTGCAGGACGTCGGTCCGCTGTTTGGCGTTGTCGATTTCGTCATCTTCGGTGTCGCGATGGTGCCAACAGACATACTTGTCGGGTCCGATGCGGGCGACGAAGTGGAGCAACTGCGTACCCTGGCGCACCACCATGATGCGCAGCATGTCTTCGCCCTTGGCCCTCATGACACTCATGCGGTCCATGCCGACGGTCACGTCGCGCTGAACACAGGAGACGACCATGTCGCAGATCAGTTCCTCGACCGCCTCGTGGGGTGTGCGTTCCGGCGGCAGACGCCAGGCCTTGGCCCACTTCTCCGCCTCATCGAGCACCGCCTCGCGCTGGACTACCGACAGTTGGCCGACCGCCTGCTTGATGGCCGCCTCAACGAGGAACATGTCGGTCCCGCTCCAGATGATCGTGGCCCGGTCGGTCTGTCGAGGAATAAAAACCGTTCGTCCGCACTCGCTGCACTTGCCGTGCCGACCGGCAGAGGAGTCCGGTGCTTCCAGCTTCTTGCCGCAATTGCATGTGACGACGATGGACATTCTCCGGCCCCCATAATTATTCGCGGCCCGCGTTGTTCTTAGATATGTTATCCCACGGGCTCCGGCATGCTGTAATGCCACCAAGCTTTAGTCGCGTCAACTGCACAGCTTACAGAAATGTGGGGGCATTCTAGCACCGCCGGCTTGGCAAGTGCAAATCAAAAAATCGCCTTCCTCACAATTTCATCCAACGGGACGGAACGGTCCGAAATGCGGCTCGGTCCGGGCGCGGCCGAACACCGGGCCAGGGTGTGTCTGCCGGTCGCCAACCGGGCAAGACCCCGCGCGCAGGACCTGACAAGGCATCTGACGGCAGATTCCGGAAATTGGCGGTTGCCAAATGGGGACCGAATCGCCACAATACAGGTGGAGGCCTCGTAAGCTCCAGCGGAGGGTCGGACGCCATGACAAGAAGGACTCTGGAAAGAACGAAAATCGGCGGCTTTACGCTCATCGAGCTGCTGATCGTTATCGTCATCATCATCCTGCTGGGAACCATTGCCATGACCGCCATGGGGCCGATCCTGGAACGGGTCGACCGGGTCAAGTGCGGCGCCCAGCTCAGCTCGGTTTTCACCTCCTACATGGCCTATGTGAACCGGTATTCGAAGATCTATCCGCCGCTGTACAGCCCCCGGGAGTATGATTACAAGACAAAGAGGTACAATCTGGACCCGAGGGACAATTACTACATCGCCAACCCGGTCGGTTACTGGCGGGCCGGTTTCGGGCCCCTGACCTGGCACGGGCTTATCAAGGCCGAGTATTATGTCTGCCCGTCGGTCGTCGACTCCGACGACGAGCGGTGGCGCACAAAGGCAGACAGCAATATCGAGTATTGGTGGGGCCGCTATCCGAACCCCCATCCCGACCGCTTGCGCCGGGAGCAGAAGATAAGTGGCAACCCACCCCAGGCGGTGATAAAGAGCAACGAAAAGTCGTTCGCCAGCTACTCGATCCGCCACAAGCTCTATCCCTGGACGCCCTCGCAGGTGGCCTCGCCGCAGCCCGATCTGGGCAAGGAGACCGACGAAAATTACTACGGACAAGGCCGCCGAGCCATCCTGGCCGACAACCTGAATTCACTTGAGATGATCGAGGAACGTCACGAGGTGGGGCTCAACGTGGCCTATATGGACGGCTCAGTCGAGTTTCGCCAGGGCGGCACACGGGCCAACTGGAAACCTGGTATTCAGGACTCTCGGGGCGGGCCAGCGTTCCTTTGTCGCCTTCTATCATGGAGAAGGATCGTTTGCCCCGCAACAGCTGGAATTCTTGTCGGAAGCTCCCTGTGGAGGCCGTCCTCGACATGAGAAAACGCATCGCCGCCTTCACGCTCCTGGAACTGCTGGTGGTCATCGCGATCATCATGCTGCTGATGACCATCGGTTTCATGTCCATGGAGCCCATCTTCAAGGTGCTTTACCGGGTCAAATGCGCCAGTCAACTCAGTTCGGTGGCCGTGGCATACACGACCTACGTGAACCAGTACTCGAAGATCTACCCGCCAATCTGGTCGTACGGTGAAGGCGCCAGGGGAGGCGACAACTATAACTACGCCTCCTGGTACTATCCTCAGAACAGCTACCAGATCTGTATCTATGGGCGGTGGGATTGCGGCTTCGGGCCGCTGATGTGGCACAAGCTGATCTCAGCCGAGTACTTCGTCTGTCCGTCCATCGCCGACAATAGCGACGACTGGTGGCACGACGAGCCTGATGAGGACCTGGAGGTCTGGAACTACTACCTGGCCAACCCCCATCCGGCCAAATTGCTTCGGGACTACAAAGCGGGCCAGTCCGGGGTGCCATGCACACGATCCACTTACAGCATTCGGCCCTACATGTATCCCTGGACGTCCTCGCAATTGTCGGCCCGCGGCGTGCGGGCCATTCTGGCCGACAATATCAGCACGCCCGAAATGGTCATCGAGCGGCACGGCAACGGGGTGAACGTGGCCTACATGGACGGGTCCGTCGAGTGGCGAAACGACCAGATCCTCTGGGAAAACGACATGACGGGCAACTATATTCCTCGCAATCCGACCATGATAGAGGTCTGGGAAGTGTTGGACTTCAGCAAGTAAGGCAGACATCATGTTACAGACAAAGAAAAGCATCATGCTCACAGCAGCAATCATTGTCTGTTTCGGAGTCACGATTTACCTGCTGGCCACCGGGCCGTTCGATCCGGACAACAGCGAGTTCCGCGAGGTCGTTGAGAAGGGGCCGCGGGTTCCCGTCGTCTGCATCAATCCCGAGTGCAAACATACCGGCAAGATGCGGGCCAAGGTGGATGATAACGATTGGCCGAAACCGTGTCCCGAGTGCGGTGAGACGACACTGTACCGCTCTGCCCGCTGCCCGAATTGCGGGCAGCCGACGGCCATGAAACACGACGCCAAGGGAACTGTCGTCTGCAGCAACTGTAAAAAAACGTTCCAACTCCTGCTGCAAGGCAAGGAATCGGGAGAGGGTCTGGAGATGGGCGGCCCGTGAAACCGGCCGGCCCACCGTGAGGAAGCCCTGCTCTTATTGTTGTTGTCCCCGGCGAATCCTTGCACGTCCTGCCAGCGATATCGCATAATAGGTGCAACCGCTTCACACGGCGCGGCCGGAGACAATCTGCTTTGCGGGAGGTGGTTTGGCCGGCGATTTTCTCAAACATGCTCGCACCGTATCGCTGCTGACCATGGCCAGCCGCGTGCTGGGCATGGTCCGCGATGCAGCCCTGGCCTTCGCACTGGGCACCACCACGGCCATGGAAGCCTTCAGCGTCGCCTTCAGCATCCCCAACCTGCTCCGCCGACTGTTCAGCGAGGGAGCCCTGTCGGCGGCCTTCATCCCCGTTTTCACCAGCCTGGCCGAACAGGACGACCAGGCCGGGGCCCGGCGACTGGCCAACCTGACCATCACCCTGCTGGTAACTCTCCTGGCCGCACTGACCCTGCTGGGCGAAGGCGTCATCCTGGCCGTCGGCCAGGTGGCCGAAGAGTCGCCGCGACTGACCCTGACCCTCGGCCTGGCGGCGGTCATGCTGCCCTTTGCCATCACCATCTGCCTGGTGGGCCTGCTGCAGGCCATCCTCAACGTGCGGGGCCATTTCGCCATGCCGGCCGCTGCGCCGATCGTGCTGAACATTTTCATCATTGCCGCGGCAATGATGGCGGCGCTGGTTTGGGGCGATGACCTTCATGCCCAGGTTTACCTGGTGGCCACAAGCGTACTGGCCGCCGGACTGGCCCAGGTGATTCTGCACCTGCCACTGCTGCGGCGGCATGGGATGAGCTTTCGCCCGGTGTGGGACCTGGCCTCACCGCATTTGCGGCGAGTCGCGACGCTGATGCTGCCCATGATCATCGGGCTGGGCATCGTGCAACTGAATGTCTTCATGGACCGCATGATCGCCCTGGGCCTGAGCGGCACAACCGCCGCCGACGGACAGGCCGTCACGCATTTCGAACTCCTCGGCCGCTCGATCGCCTACCCCATGGCCCAGGGGGCCGCAGCGATAATGTACTACGCCCAGCGGCTCTACCAGTTGCCCATGGGGGTCTTTATTGTGGCCATCGGGACGGCCATCTTCCCTGCCCTGGCAAGACATGCCCATCACGGCCACAAGCGCGAACTGGCCGAGACGCTCAATCGCGGACTGCGAATGGTTGTTTTTGTCGCCCTGCCCTGCACGGTGGGGCTGATGCTGGTGGCCCGCCCGCTGGTGCAGGTGCTGTTTGAGCGCGGGCAGTTCAGCGCCGCCGATACGCCGCGCGTCGCGATGCTGACCTGCGTCTACGTGGCCGGGCTGGTCGCCTACGGCGCCCTGCACCTGGTGACCCGGGCCTTCTTCGCCATGCAGGAGACCCGCCTGCCGGTGAAGCTCGCCGCCGCGGCGGCCGTAGTTAACTTTCTTCTCAACCTCGTCTTGGTCTGGCCGTTCGGCGTCCAGGGGCTGGCCTTGGCCACGGCCATCACCGCGACGGCACAGGTGCTGCTTCTGGTCTGGCTGCTTGGCCGGCGGATAGGCCCGCTGGGCCTGCCTCGGCTGGCCGGCAGTTTCGTTCGCACCGCCGTCGCCACGGTGGCCATGGCCCTGGCCACCTGGGCAGCCATGGCCGCCGCCGCCCGGTTCGGGCCCGGCGACCTTCCCTCCTGGGCCGGCGCACTGACGCGACTGGTAGCCGGCGTTGCAGTCGGCGCCGCGGCGTTCGCCCTCACCGCGCGGCTGCTGGGGATGAGCGAACTGGCCGACATCCTGAGCCGCAGCCGTAAGTCGCAATAGCCAATAGAAAGTTGCGGGGGAAGACGGCGCTCCGACTGGCCATATAGGTCATACGTCGCAGGCTGCTCAGGTGGCGCGGGCCTGTCGCGACAGCCTGTCACGCGGGGCTTGACTTGGCGGGGCGGATTTGGTAATGTGTGGTGCTTTTTGTGGCCTGAACACTTCTTCTATGGCCGATTCGGGCTTGTGAAAATCGAAACTTCGTGTTGTGAGGTGTATGTGAGCGCGCAAAATCAGCAGTCCGGCACCGACCCGTCGGTCATGGCCATTATCGAGGCACGGCTGGACGAGAAAAATCTGAAAAATCTGCTGGCCCTGAAAAATGCGGCCATGCACAAGTTCGTGGCCGACGCCATTGAGTTGTGTCGGCCGCAGTCGGTCTTTGTCTGCACCGACTCGGCCGAGGACATCGCCTACATCCGCCGACAGGCCACGGCCCGCGGCGAAGAGTTGCCTCTGAAGATCGAGGGCCACACGGTCCATTTCGACGGTTACAACGACCAGGCTCGCGACCCGGCCAGAACGAAGTACCTGGTGCCCCGCGGGGTGGTCTTCAGCAACCGGATCAACCACGAGTCCAAGGAAGAGGGGCTGATCACGGTCCGCGAGTTGCTTGGCGGGGCCATGGCCGGCAAGCAGGCCATCGTGCGCTTCTTCTGCCTGGGCCCGACTGACTCGCGGTTCTCGATCTCCTGCGTGCAGGTGACCGACTCGTTCTACGTGGGCCACAGCGAGGACCTGCTCTACCGCCAGGGCTACGAGCAGTTCCGGCGCCTGGGCGGCTCGCCGGAGTTCTTCAAGTTTCTGCACTCGGCCGGCGAACTGGACAACAACATCTCCAAGAACGAGCACAATCGTTGCGTCCGCATGGACCTCGAGGAAAACATCGTCTACAGCGTCAACACCCAGTACGCCGGCAACACGGTGGGCCTGAAGAAGCTGGCCCTGCGGCTGGCCATCAACAAGGCCTCGCGTGAGGGCTGGCTGGCCGAGCACATGCTGTTGATGGGGGTGAAGGGGCCGCAGAATCGCCTGACATATATTTCCGGCGCCTTCCCCAGCGCCTGCGGCAAGACCTCCACGGCCATGATCCCCGGCGAGACGATTGTCGGCGACGACCTGGCCTACCTGCGCAACATCGACGGCCAGTGCCGGGCGGTCAACGTCGAGAGCGGCATCTTCGGCATCATTCGCGACGTCAATCCCGACGACGACCCGGTCATCTGGAAGGTGCTGGTCGAGCCGGGCGAGGTGATCTTCTCGAACGTGCTGGTCAAAGACGGCCGGCCCTACTGGCTGGGTGACGGGCGAGAGATTCCCGCTTCCGGCATCAACCACGCCGGGCAGTGGCACAAGGGCATGACCGATGCCGAGGGTAAGGAGATTCCTCACTCGCACCGCAACGCCCGGTACACCATCGCCATCGCCGCCCTGGCCAATCGCGACCGCCGGTACGACTGCCCCGACGGCGGGCATCATCTACGGCGGCCGCGACAGCGACACCTGCCCGCCGGTCGAGGAATCGTTCGACTGGGTGCACGGGGTGATCACCAAGGGGGCCAGCCTGGAGTCCGAGAGCACGGCGGCCACACTGGGCGCCGAGGGCCGGCGGAAGTTCGACCTGATGAGCAATATGGACTTCCTGAGTATGCCCTTTGGCCGGTACATCAACAAGCACCTGGACTTCGGGGCCTCATTCAAGAAGCCGCCGCGGATATTCTCGGTCAACTACTTCCTCAAAGGGGCCGACGGCCAGTACCTGACCGGCATGCTGGACAAGAAGGTCTGGATCCACTGGATAGAACGGCGGCTCCACGACGAGGTGGACGTCATCGGCACGCCGACCGGGCTGATTCCGCACTACGAGGACATCAAGGCCCTGTACGCCGAGTACATGGACAAGGACTTGGCCAGGGAACTGTACGAGGAACTGTTCGCCGTCCGCTGCCTGAAGCTGCTGGAGAAGATCGAGCGGATCGAGAAGATTTATCGCAGCGAAATCGACGTGCCGGAGAGGCTTTTCCAGACCCTGGAGGACCAGCGTCAGAGAATCCTGGCCCTGCAAAAGGCCAAGGGCGACACGGTTTCGCCGTTCGACCTGTTGTAAGGGGCGGCCGGCAGCAGAAAGACTCGGGAACACTCAACCACCACCCAAGCGGGGAGCCTTGCAAGAGGTTCCCCGCCCTGTTTCTGTCTCCCCGACGTCAGCGTGGACCTGCCGGTCCGGAAGTGCTATCATATGGGTTTGCCGCCCGGGCAGGCAAAAATGGCGGGAAAGGTGCGGCCCCTGCGGGCCGGTCTGCGGTTTACTATCTGTTGGCCGAGTTCAATGTGATAAAGACAGACACGCGATGCGCTGTGACACACTTGCCAGGCTTACCTTGCTGATCGTTCTGGCGGTTCTGCTCCCGGGGACCGGCGGGTGTCGCCGATGGTATGCCGCCGACGCCGACCGCCAGGTCTACCAGACTGCGCCAGGAGCACGCTTACGAGTTCAATTACGAGCGCGATCTTACGATCGACAACGGCCCGTCGAGGAACGCCGGTCTGACGGCTGAAGAAATTCTCGGCCGTCTGCCCCTGGCCGAGGCCCTGCCCGAGATGCTGGCCCAGAGCAACCTGGCCCGGCGCCGCGGCCCGTTGCGGAAGATGGATCTGGCGGCGGCCCTGACGATGGGACAACGAAACAGCCGCAACTTTCAGAGTCAGAAGGAAGCCGTCTATGTGGCGGCGCTGGACTACACGACCCAGCAATACATTTTCCAGCCGCGTCTCGGCCTGACCGGTGATGTTGTCCGTGCCGTGGACGGCGCCGGCGGCGCCGACAAACTGCGCACCCTGGCCAGCTCGGGCAACTTTTCGATATCGCAACGGCTGATGAGCGGGGCGATAGTGGCCCTGGACATCGGTATCACGGGGCTGAAGTACCTGAACAACGAGTTCGGCACCACGCTCCAGAGCGCCCTGGACGTGACCGTCGAGCAACCGCTGTGGGGCGGATCGAACCGCCTGGTGGTGACCAACGATCTGATCCAGGCGCAGCGGAACGTGGTCTACGAACTCCGCTCCTTCGCGCGGTTCGAGAAACAGTTTGCCGTCGACGTGGCGACACGCTACTACAACGTCCTTCAGCAACTGGACGTC
This sequence comes from Anaerolineaceae bacterium, assembly GCA_011682595.1. The sequence goes on along the minus strand of JAACEH010000024.1, from coordinate 6,963 downwards.
GTGCGGAACGAGTGGGAGAACTACCGGAACCTGAGCGACGGCGTCAAACGGGCCGAGGCCCTGGCCGAGGCGGGGCGCCTGCCGCTGTTTCAGGTCGATCAGGCCCGACAGGACCAACTCCGGGCAAACGATCGTTACCTGAGGGCGATGGAAACCTACGAGCAGCAACTCGATTCGTTCCGCCTGTTTCTCGGCCTGCCGACCGACGCCCCGGTCGTGCTGGCCGGCCAGGACATGGAAAAGCTCGTCGCCGAAGGTATCCGCCCGCTGGAGGTCGACTCCGACCAGGTGATGCCGCTGGCCCTGGCCGGGCGGCTCGATCTGAAGAACACCCGCGGCCGGATCGAGGACGCCGAGCGTGAGGCCTATGTGGCCGCCGACGCCCTCAAGGGCAGTGTGAAACTGGTCGGCGGCATGAACGTCAAGAGCACGCCCACAGCCAACGCCGGGCGGTTCCTCTTTCACGAGGGGCTGTATGAGTTCGGGCTGGAAGTCGATCTGCCGCTGGACCGGCTCAACCAGCGAAACGCGTACCGCCAGAGCCTGATCGACTACGACGTCGCGGTCCGCAGTTACATGGGTCAGATCGACGATATCAAGCAGTCGGTTCGCCGGTCGCTCAGGCAACTGAAACGGACCGAGCAATCGTATAAGATTCAGAGCAACAGCGTGGCACTGGCCGACCGCCGCGTCCGAAGCACGAAGCTGCTGCTGGAAGCCGGGCGAGCCAGCACGCGCGACATCCTGGAGTCGCGGGAAGCGTTGGTCGGTGCGCAGAACGCCCTCAGCCAGGCCCTGGTGGCCCACAAGATCGCCCGGCTGGAGTTTCTGCGGGATCTGGAACTACTGGAAGTGGACGAACAAGGACAGATACATGAAGGACAAATCGACATTATCGACAGGCCAGCCGGCCAGCCGGCCGGCCATGCCGCAAGCGAGCAATAGCCGGCCCCGCTCGCGGGCCGTCAAATGGCTGCCGGGTCTGGCGGTCCTGCTCATTGTCGGCGCCGGGGTGGCCTGGCTGTTGGGGGCCTTCGGCTCCAGGGACGATGATCCCGGCGGCTCGGGCGGCTCGGTTGCCGTCACCCGAGGCGATTTGGTCATCACCGTCACCGAGGGCGGCAACCTGCGGGCCAAGGAAAGCAAAGAGATCGTCAACAAGGTCGAGGGCACTTCAACCATCCTCGAGTTGGTCCCCGAGGGCACGTATGTCAAAAAGGGCGACGTGCTGGTGAAGCTCGATGCGGCGGATCTGCAGGAAAAGCTTGTTCCCGAAGAGGCCCGGCTCAAGACCCAGGAAGCAGATTACCTGGCCGCCGAAGAAGCGCTGGCCATCCAGCTCAGTGAGCACGAAAGCGAACTGAAGAAGGCCAAGCTGGCCGAAAGGTTCGCCGAGATAGATTTCCATAAGTACCGCGACGGCGACTGGCCACAGCAGAAAAAGCAGGCCGCAGCCGACATCACCGTTGCCGAACAGGAACTGGCCCGGGCCAAGGATCGCCTGATCTGGACCAAAAAGCTGGAGGCTGAGGGCATCGTCACCCGCCAGGACCTGGAGGCCGACAAGTTGGCGGTGATCAAGGCCGAGATCGACTTCGAGCAGGCCAAGGCGGCCCTGAAACTGCTCGAGGAATACGACAATCCGAAACAGATGGCCAAGCTCAAGAGCGACTGGGAAGAGGCCGTCGCCGAGGGCGAGCGTGTAAAGCGCCGCCAGAAGAGCGAGGTGGCTCAGAAAAAGGCGGACCGCGACGCCAAGAAGGCCAACTATGAAATCCAGATGGCCCGCGTCGCGAAGCTCCGCGAACAGATCGAGCACACGATTATCAAGGCCCCGCAGTCGGGAATGATCGTCTACTGGACTCCGCGGAATCGCTGGAGCAGCCAGAAGCCGCCGGAAGTCGGCGGCACGGTTCGCCATCGCCAGACCATCATGACGCTGCCCGACGTGTCGCGGATGGAGATCGACGTCAAGATTCACGAGTCGCAGATCGACCGCGTCCGGGCGGGCCAGCCGGTGAGGATCAAGGTCGATGCTTTTCCGGATCGCGACTATACCGGGACCGTGACCCCGGAGATCGCCATCATGGCCGACAGCCAGCGCTGGTTCAATCCCGATGTCAAGGTCTACAACGTGGTCATCTCGATCGACCAGGAGACCGACGGGCTGAAGCCGGGCATGAGCGCCAAGGTCGAGATCATCTGCGAAGTCATCCGCAACAAGCTGCTGGCCCCGGTCACGGCGGTACACATCCTCCGCGGGCAGACGGCGGCCATCGTCAGGAACGGGTCGGGTCTGGAGATTCGCCGCGTCAAGGTCGGCCCGACCAACGACAAGCAGGTGGTCATCGAAGAGGGGCTGGAAGAAGGCGACATGGTCATGCTCTACGAGCCCGAGGTAATGCCCGAGATTCCCTGGGAGGAGCCGAAGGAGAAGGCTCCGGACCTGCCGCCGATACCCGAGGTGATCCCAGCCGACAAACGGCCTGCGGCAGCTTCCGGCGCGGAGGCCAAACCGGCCGCCGGCCAGGGCGGCAAATCCTCGGGTGGCCACCGCGGCGGCCGCAGCGGGGGGGACCGGTCGTGATCCTGGCAGAAGCCCGCGACTTGTGCAAGAACTACCAAGTCGGGCCCGAGATTGTCCACGCCCTGCAGCACGTCGACCTCGAGTTCGAGGAAGGCTCCTACACGGCCGTCATGGGGCACAGCGGGTCGGGCAAGTCGACTCTGCTGAACCTGCTGGGCTGCCTGGACCGGCCCACCTCGGGCCATTACTTCCTGGGCGGCCAGGATGTCTCGCAACTGGACGACAACGCCCTGAGCGACATCCGCGGACAGCACATCGGCTTCGTCTTTCAGAGCTTCAACCTGATCGCCCAACTGACGGTCGAAGAGAACATCGAGCTGCCCCTGTTCTACCAGGGCCTGCCGGCTCACACTCGCCGCGAAAAGGCCATCGAGATGGGACGCCGCGTCGGCCTGGGCGACCGCCTGCTCCACCGGCCGAACGAACTGTCGGGCGGGCAGCAACAGCGAGTGGCCATCGCCCGCAGCCTGGTCAACGACCCGCTGATCCTGCTGGCCGACGAGCCCACGGGGAACCTCGACACGGCCACCCAGAAGGAGATCATGGCCGTGTTCGAAGGGCTTAACAAGCAGGGCCGGACGATCATCATGGTGACACACGAGGACGATGTGGCGGCCTGGGCTCAGCGCGAGATTCATTTGCGCGACGGCCGGGTCGACCGCGTCATCGAACGCTGAAGAAGAGGCGCCGCCCCTCGGCGAGGCGGTCACGGAGCGACATCGCAGGAACCATGCTGGCCTACAAGAGCCTTGAAATCATCCGACTCGGCCTGAGGAGTCTGAAGCAGCATGCCCTGCGATCGGTGCTGACAATGTTGGGTATCCTGTGCGGAGTCAGCGCCGTGATCTCCATGCTGGCCATCGGCGAAGGAACGAGCCTGGAAACCCAGGAACAGTTCCGTCGCCTGGGGGCGACCAACATCATCCTGCGAAGCGTCAAGCCCGCCGACACCTCGAGCAGCGGTCGGGGTGGGTTCGCCATCGAGTACGGACTGACCTACATGGACGCCGAGCGGATCAAGAGCACCCTGCCGGATGTCGATGTGGTTGTGCCACAGCGGCGCATTCCGTGCACCGTGCGATACCGCCATCGCAAGATGCGGGCCGACGTGGTCGGCACGGTCCCCTGGGCGTCCAGCCTGACTAACGCGGAGGTCGCTCGCGGGCGGTTTCTGACCGAAATTGATGAGCGCCGCAGCTACAACTATTGCGTCCTGGGCAGCGCGGTGGCCAGGGAACTGTTCGCCTACGAGGACCCCATCGGCCAGGCCGTTCGCATTGGCGCCTCCTACTACCGCGTGGTCGGCGTCATGGCCGCGCGCGGCAGGCCGGCCTCCGGCGCCGGCGGCAACAGCGGCGGCGGAAAGCAAACCGACTTCAATCGCGAGATTTATATTCCGCTGTCAACCGCCCGGACCTGGTTCGGCGAAACCATCATGGACTTCGAGTCGGGAAGCCGCTCGGCCGAGAAGGTTGAGCTTCACGAGATCCAGGTCCACTGCAAAAGCGTTGACCAGGTCGTGGAGACGTCGCGGGCCGTGCGGGCCCTGATCGAGCGTTACCACAAGAAGGCCGACTACACGATGACCGTGCCGCTGGAGCAGATCCGGGCCGCCGAGGAGTCCGGCCGCCGGTTCAGCATCATGCTCGGGGCCATCGCCGCCATCAGCCTGCTGGTCGGCGGCATCGGCATCATGAACATCATGCTGGCCAGCGTCACCGAACGGACGCGCGAGATCGGCGTCCGCCGCGCCCTGGGAGCCAGGAAACGCGACATCGTCATGCAGTTCCTGGTTGAGACGGTCGTCATTTCTTTTCTGGGCGGGCTGGCCGGACTGGGGGCCGGTTACTTCATCGCCTGGGCCATCGAGTACTTCGCCGACCAGACCACGGTGGTCACCGCCTGGTCGCTTCTGCTGTCGGTCAGCATTTCGCTGACCATCGGCCTGGTCTTCGGCATCTACCCGGCCTGGCGAGCAGCGCAGCTCGATCCCATCAAAGCCCTGCGGCACGAATAAGAAATCACCCAGGCCGGAGAAACTACAAACCCTCGAAAATGTGCTCGCGGGTCTCCCGCCCGTTGCTGACGGTAACGTGCATTTCATCGGTCAGCCCGTTGTCGACCCGGCGGCAACCCGCCACCTGCCAGAGGCCCTCGCCCCCGGTCACCTGGTACAGGGCGACGAAGTCGGCCTTCCGGCAACGAACACGATAGGCGAACATCTCGCGGCCCCCTTCGGACCAGTCGCCGGCCACCGGCCACTCGGCCCGAAGCAACGTGGCTTCCCGGCCCGAGGAAACATCGAGACGAAAGGCCAGACCGTCCTGCGTCCAGGACAACGTCGCCCCGCCGGCATCAACCGCCGCCGAGGACGCGTTGCGCAGAACCGCCCAACCCGGTTGGCCCTCGGTGCTCGGCAACGCCGTCTCGCTGAAATCCAGGTCGCACCGCACCGGCCCGTCGCCCCGCGGGTGAACCAGCCAATCGCAGGTGTGCTCGGCAGAAGAACAGACCTGGTGCAGATCGAGGCAATAGTCCGGCGTAACCGCCACGCTGCGCATCATCCCGACGCCGTCGTAAATCCGCCCCGGCCGGTCGGCCATGGTCACCGTGCGGCAGGAGGGCAGTTCCTTGAACTCGGTCACCACAAGCGGTCGCTGGATTTCCCGCTGGTCCTGACCGTTGACCATCACCGTGTTGTGGGCCAGCACGGTCCGGTTGAATGCCTCCTGTATGGGGTCCGAGAAACCGTGTTCTTCGACGGCCCGGCTCTCGACGTCCTCGACCCACAGCCGCCCGGCGGCAAAGACTTCCAGGCCCAGCGAGTCCTTGTGATGGTGTATGCCCGACAGGTCGCCGGTCAGCACCGCGACCACCCCGCTTCCGCGACCTGCCGGCCGGCTTTCCCAGTAGCCGGCCCCGGTGCGACTGGTCAGCAACGCATAACCGTGCTCGATCCACAGCCGCGTCCGCCCCGGCGGCGGCTCGGCCGGCTCCAGGCGGTCGGCCCCGAACATCAGGGCCTCGAAACTCGTTCGCTCGCCGGCCCGGCCGAGCAGCCACGCGTAGCGCGGGTCGCCGTAGACGGCGAAACCGATCTCGTAGAACCATTGGTGCGTCCGCCACAGTGGTTCTCGCCGCGCATAGCAGTCGCCCAGCGAGGGCAACTCGCCGTTGGGCAACAGCAGCCCGAGCGGGGCGTCCAGCATCTGCTTGAGCGACCGCCCGTTGGCGAAGGTCTCACGGTACAGATCGCGGTCCAGGTCCGGGCGGTGGCGCACCAGTTCGGCCGTTCGCAGCAGGCCGTCCAGCGTCGCGAAATGGTAAAGCGTGCTCGACTCATAGCACAGGCCGTCGTCGCGCGTCGCCCCGACCAGCATCTCGCCGAAGTTCCGCGGACCGTTCAGAGCTTCGTCGATCCAGTCCTGTCGCCCCAGGGCCAGGCCGATGCCCAGCAGCCCCCGCTGGTGCCAGATCATGTGGTTGTTGTACGGCATGTGGACCAGGTAAGGATCGCTCAGCCATTGCTGATGCGACAGACGAATTGCTTCGCCGCAGGCGGCCAGGGCCCGGCCCAGGCGCCCGCGCTGGTCGTCGTCCAGACGATCACCCAAGCCCGCGTAAGCTTCGGCCATCGCGTCACTCATCCGCGCGAATTCCATCCCGCTGTCATAGTGCGTGACGTGATACCTGAAGCGGTCGGCAACGTGCAGTGTCCAGGTCCGGGCTGTCTCAAGAAAACGTTCGTCGCCGAAGACCGCCCCGGCCCGAAGAAGCGTCCAGGCATCGGCCATCAGGCGATTGACCGGACAGACGTAATCATGAAAGGCCGCGTAGGTCTCGCGGTGACTGCGATCCGGATCGGCGTCGTACCACGAGCGGTCGAACTCCGGCAACGGGCCGTCGCCGCCCTGCAATCGCTCGGCCTCCGCGCGGAGCCGCTCGGCCGCCGGCTGCCATTCGGGCTCGCCCACGCGTTGCCGGGCCCGCTCCAACTCGTCGCTGCTGATGTACAGAAACTCTCCCGTCACTGTCGGCTCCTTCCGGTGCTTGACTCGAACCGACGCCGAGGACGTGTTCAACAGGCCACGTCCTGCCCCGGCGACGGCTGCACAAGGCGGCGAGTCATACCCGCATTGCTTCGGCCAGTCAAGGCCAATCCGTCGAGGCAATCCGTCAAGGGTGTACGTCAAGATTGTAGGTAAAGTCAAGTAGATCTGGTCAACAGACCCGACGGGGGTGGCATGCGTCGCTGGTGACGCATGTTCCGTGATTCCACGACATGGGCTGGCAAGCAGCCCATGCCACCCCGCACTCTTGCCCTTCAAAAAGCCGATCGTGTGGGCCACACTGTACTTCGGCGGAATGCTCAGGCA
>JAACEH010000245.1 GCA_011682595.1 Anaerolineaceae bacterium | reverse complement strand
ATTCCGCCAGCCGTCGCTCATAACGCCCCATTTTCTCAGCAACTAAACCCAATTGCAACCTTTTCCAGGCCGCTGCAACAGGGCCGGCTCGCGAGCGGCCACTACGGGACTACCCCGCGTGGGCGGCAAGGAACTGGTCGTAGTCTTCGAGCATTTTCTTGAGCAGGGTTGGAATGTCGAGGCCGTAGGGGCAGCGCTCGGTGCATTGGCGGCACTCGGTGCAGTCGTCGATGCGGTGCATCTTCCGGCGCCACTGGTCGGAGAGGAACTCTTGGTAGGGAGCACGCCTGAGCAGCAGCGACATGCGGGCGGCCATGTTGATCGGAATCTCAACCGGGCAGGGCAGACAGTAGCCGCACCCGCGGCAAAAGTCGCCGGCCAATTCCATGCGGTCGGTCTCGATGCCGGCCTTCATGGCCTCGTCCATGGCTGGCGGGTCGGCCTCCAGGGCAACGAACTCGTCCAACTCGCTCTCGGTCTGGACGCCCCAGATGGGCACCACGTTCTGGTATTGCCGCAGGAAGGCGAAGGCCGAGGCGGCGTTGGTCAGCAGGCCGCCGCTCAGGGCTTTCATGGCGATCAGGCCGACGTCCTTTTGCTTGCAGATGGCGGCCAGAGCCAAGTCCTCGTCGCTGGAGATCGAACTCAGGGGAAATTGCAGCGTGTCGTAAAGGTCCGACTCCAGGGCCGCCAGGGCCACACTGCGGCGATGGTTGGTCGTGCCGATGAAGCGGACCAGGCCTTTCTTGCGGGCCTCGACCAGGCCCGCGTAGGTCGACTCCGCATGGTCGGGGTCCGGCAGCTCCTTGGGGTTATGCAGTTGAAGGATGTCAACGTAATCGGTCTTCATGTTCCGGAGGCTCGTGGCCAGGTGGGCCAGCACTCCCCGGCGATCGGCGGCATGGGTCTTGGTGGCGATGATGATTTCCTGCCGGGGCAGGTCGCCCAGGGCGCAGCCGATCTTCTCCTCGCTGTCGCTGTAGGCCCGGGCGGTATCGAAGAAGTTGATCCCCGCCTGGAAGGCTTTCCGCAGGAGCAACTTCGCCTCGTCGAGACTCGCCCGTTGAATCGGCAGCGCCCCGAAGGCAGTCCGTGTCACCATCAGGTTGGTTCGTCCCAGCCTTACCTTTTTCATCAGGGCGCCTGCTCCTTGCCTTGCGCGACCACGTGAAATGCCCGGCCTGCCGCAGGGAACGTCCCCCGCGCGGTTTCAGGCCACGGTCACGGGGCCGCCGAATTCGACGAAAGCCCGGCAGGCGATCTCTTGAATCGAGGGGTCCAGGCCGATGGCCTCGTTGTCGCCGTAGTAGCCGGCGATGAAGCCGCCCTGGTGGCCGCCCAGAGTCTCGATCATGTGCCGCGCTTCGGAGCGAATCTTCTGCGGGTCGCGGGTCTGCAGCGTTTTCTGAATGTCGACCGGGCACCAGAAGGTGGCCTTGCCGCCAAAGTGCTCGTTCAGGTAGTCGATGCCGTGCAGGGCCGGCTGGTCGAACTGCAGGACCTGAACGCCGGCCTCGATCAGGTCGGGTATCAGGGCCGTCATGCAGCCGCAGGAATGCATCCAGCAGTCCAGGCCCAGCCCGCGGGCCAGGTCGCACTGCCGCTTGATGAGGGGAAAGAAAATGTCGTGGAACATCTCCGGCGAGACCAGCGGGGCGAGCTGGGTGCCCCAATCCTCCCAGACCATCACGGCCTGCAGGCCCAGTTCGGCCGCCTTGCGGATGACCTTCTCGTTTTCGGCGACGATTATCTCGTGCAGGCGGTCTATTCTTTCGCGCTCCAGGAGCAGGTCCATCAGGTACTGTTCCATCTTGCGGAGCTTGCGGGCCGTGGCGAAGACCCAGCCTCCGGGCAGCCCGCCGATCAGGTACTTCTCCGGATGGTCGGCCACGAGTTGCCGGGCCTGGTCGTACCGTGCGTCGTCGCCGTAGTCCGGCGGCGAGTAGTCGTCGAGCCGGTCCCACTGGTCAATGGCTGCACCGGTGACCTCGCCTTTGCCAACGCCGAGCCGGGCCCAGGTGCAGCCCCACTCGTCGATCCAGTACTCAGCGTCGCCCTCGCTCCAGCGCTGGGGCTCGAAGTCCGGGCGCTCCAGGCCGCCCCAGGAGGCGGTGTCGTTGGGGTACGGCTCCGGCAGTGTCATGCCGATGCGCTCGGGGTTTTCGAAATGAACGGCTTGGCGGACAATTTCCCTTCCGGTCATGGCTTCGATCCTAAGAATAGTTTTTCGACAAGTCTCCGCAGGCCAGGGGCTTTGGGCCAAGGGCGGGGAGTATACCAGAAAAAAGAGCCTGTGCAACCAGCTTGTCCCGGGCGAAGGGAGGGGGGTCTGTTGAGTGATTCTCGACCGGCGCCAGTCAGCCGGCGCTGTTGAAGACCCGCTCCAGATCAACCTTGCTGAAAGCGCGACAAGCAACCAGCGTTTCGGTCTCCAGGATGCCCCCGGCGTGCGAGAGGCTGTCGGCCAGAAGGGCCTCCAGATCCTCGACCGAGCCCACTCGGGCCATGGCAACCAGGTCGTACCGCCCGGCGACCGAATAGACCTCCGATATTTCCCGCAGGCCTACCAGTTGCTGCACAACGTCACGGACCTTCTCCCTTGTAGCGCGTACCAGAATGATTCCCGTAATCATATCCCACAATTCCCAGCACCGGTTTACCCCAACCGAATTCTCTGCAACATGCGGTACGGCAATACCCTGGCCAATCTACTGCAAGGTGCTCAAAGGTCCGGTCGCGGCGGCGGCTTGAAAGCCAACGTCTTGGCCACCACCTCTTCCGGGTCGTCGGTCACGGTCCACAGATCGGGGTCCTGCGGCGAGATGAAGTGCTCGCGGCTGAGCATCACCCCGTGCACCCAGTCCAGCAGACCCGACCAGTAGTCGCTGCCCATCAGGAAGACCGGGAAAGCCTTGATCTTCTCGGTCTGAATGAGCGTCATCGATTCGAAGAACTCGTCCATGGTGCCGAAGCCCCCGGGCATGATGACGAAGGCCCGGGCGTACTTGACGAACATCACTTTACGAATGAAGAAGTAGCGGAAGTCGACGTACTGGGTCAGGTACGGGTTGGCCTTCTGCTCGAAGGGCAGAACGATGTTCAGCCCGATGCTCTGGCCCTTGGCCTCGAAGGCCCCGCGATTTGCAGCCTCCATGATGCCCGGCCCGCCACCGGTGATGACCGCCAGGCCGCTGCGGGCCAGCCGCCGCGCCGTCTCCCGGGCCAACTCGTAGTAACGGTGCCCCTCGCGCACCCGGGCCGAACCGAAAACGCTTACCCCCGCCCCCACCCGGGCCATGGTCTCGAAGCCGTCGACGAATTCCCCCATGATGCGGAACACCCGCCAGGGCTCGTCGCGCAGTGAATCAGGGATGCTCTCGCCACGTTCGATGTAGCTGTTCGAGTGTGTCAACCTGGGCGCCCCTTGCTGCTTCTGCCGGCGAAATTATGCAAGACTGTTATTCTAGTCGAAAACAAGCTTGTACGCAAGTGCGGTGGTTCCAGTGC
>JAACEH010000244.1 GCA_011682595.1 Anaerolineaceae bacterium | reverse complement strand
TCGGCGAGAAGTACAGGAATGTGTTCACCGCTATAGGACATGCCGTCCGCAAATGCTGGCGAGTCTTAAATTCGGACTGCGGGTCAGAATCCGCTTGGCTGGTTCGGCGACCGCTTCAGTGGACGCCGGTCTGCAAGCTGCTGCCTACTTCGAGCCGGACCAGGAGGTCTTGCACATTCTGCGAGACGTCGACCTCGGCGAAGGCCGGCCCGAGGGCCCGAACTCGTTCGACGCGTCCCACCAGGTCCGTCAGTTGACTGACCAGCATCGCCGTTTCCTCGGACGACAGATCCGGCAGTTCACACTGAGACCTGACGACCCTGCGAACGGCGTCCACAGAAGACGTCGAATCCCCGCAACTTGGTTTCGCTCGTGCCTTCATAGCTTCAACCCACCTCCGAATCCGTGCATCGATTGAGTGCGCGAAAAAAACAGATTCCAGCAAAAGACATCATTCAGGGCCGTCCCCACCTTCGGGAACGACCCTGAAGAGGGGTCATTGGGACGGCGGCCGGCGGCCCTCCTGTTGGGCCGTGTCGAACGCATCGCGCGCCATCTCGTCGTAGGCGCCGAAGTTGCCGCCGACAAACTGTTCCCACCTGGCCTGATCCCAGATTTCCAGATGATCGCGGACGCCGATGATGGCTACGTCCTTGCCGATCCCGCTGCGGCGAAGCATCGGTTCGGGAACCAGGATGCGGCCCAGACGGTCAGTTTCAACATGGGCACTTAAGGCGAAATGCAACCGGTCGTAGTCGCGGATGTTCTTCAGCCGGAACAACTCGGCCTGCTGCTGGCCGGCCAGGAGTTCGAAGGTTGCCGGCGTGTACAGCGAGAGCGTCCCGTCAAAGCCGGGCACCAGGTACCAACCCTGTCCGTCCACCGTCACGTCGATGCGATCTCGAATCTTGCCCGGAATGACCAGGCGATTCTTGGCATCAAGGTGATAGTAGTGCTCTCCCGTGAACAGCAAGCCATTTTCTCCCACAACTTACCACCGGCTTATCAATATTCGGCAGATTACATAATCTTCTACCATTTTTTCCCACCGCCTGTCAAAAAAAAAGCTCCGGAAAACTTTGCGCTACCGGCTGTTAATCCGGTGGGCATCTCGATTTGACACAACTTGTGACCGGTTCGCATTCGCCGACCACAACTGGGGCTATCGTCGGCTCCGGTGTAAGGTGTCGCTTTTTTCTATTTTGGCGTGTGACCAGCCTCAGAAACGTTTCCCACCGGTCACCACCGACACTACCAAGGCCAATTGTCAAAGATCGATCGGCCGCGCTGCACACCAGCGCTGAAGGGTCGCACCAAACCGTGCTGATTGCCGTCAGAGGTAGACCTTGAACCTGTTTTGCAGCCGCGTGATCTGGAACTCTCCCTTATCTCTTCTATCGACAAAAGGCATCAGTGGCATAACGGCTTTTTGCCTGTTTTCGCCTGGGCAACCGAGTTTTTCGACGACCAGGGAAAACCGGGGCTGTCCGGGGACTCGGGGGGCGGTCAACTCACGGCTGCAGACTTCCAGGGCGGTGACTCCGGCATCCAGCGGAAACCTTCGGGAGATGGCAGAAAAGAGTTCGGCGGCCGCGGGAACATTTCGGTCCATCAGTTCCAGCGGTCGCCGAACGCGAAAAGAGCTTGAGTTCAGAGCTTACTCGAAAATGGTTGCAGTCTCATTACTTGCGTTTACTTGCGTCGCCGGATCAGGACGGCCACCAGACCGAAGCCGAGCAGGGCCATCGTAGCCGGTTCGGGAACGGCGCCGAGGTCACCGGCCAGCGGGCCTTCGCCGTTGCCGGAAGCCAGGATCAGGGCGTCGAAATCCACCAGTGGATCAATCGTCAGGCCCATTGAGAAGGCGGCCTGGCCGACCGAGGCCATGTCCAGCAGCGTCTGAGCCACCGGAGCATTCATGGTGGTAATGCTCGTGATGTCATTAGTGTCGTTGTCGGCGTCGATGCTCACCACCACGCCGTTGACAATCACCAACTGGCCAACCGTCAGCGTTCCTGCCGCATACTGCGTGACGCCGGTCGGATCGAAGATCTTGATGGCGGCCGTATCGACCGAAAAGCCGTAGGTCACGATGGTCACCCCGCCGATGGTGTTGGAAGTCCGGCTGGCTGGGTTAATCGTCAGATCATCAATGGTAACAACGTAGTCCAGGATGTCGTCGAAGTTGGTACTGCCGGTAATCACCAGGTTGTCGAATGACAGGACGGTGCCATTTGTCAACTGGTAGCCGTCGCCGCCGGCATTGGAGAAGTCCATGGAGATCGGAGCCGCCTGGATACTGCCGGCAGCCAAGAGAAGCAAGACAGCCAGAGCCGTAAGTACCGTACGCATGATTCACCCCCGCAATACGCAAACAAAGCCCAGACTTAGATGCGCGAACATACGCGCGTCGCTGGAGATCATCCGCCTCAGAATTGGAACCTAAGCCAAGAATACCCCCCCTAGTACACCAGCAATATAACCCAAAGTTCCGGCCAAGTCAAATTAAACTGCCTCTTTAGGCCCTAATCGGCTGCCACGCACTGCGAGACAGATATTTTTTTCGGTGATCGCTCGGCCGGGCGGGCAGCCTGTGGCCACAAGCCAGTGTTTACGGGGCTGATTGGGCAGCCGAATCGCCCTCTTGTGCGGAAAAAAAAGTTGGCACCCTGGGTACGGGCTTTCTCAATGTTGAAAACGCCCCTCGAGGGTGCTTTCGGCCCGGATCTGCTCGGGGCTGCCGAAGGTCAGCGTGCGGCAGTCGACCTTGCTGCCCACCAGGACGTGCGACCCGCCGAACTTCTCGGCCGCCACGTCGAACGACGTCAGGGGCTCGAAGATGAAGCCGTCGGCGCCGGCCTCGGCGGCATCGGCCAGGGACTCGGTCCACTGCCCGTCGCAGCAGAAGAGCACCCGTTTGCCGGCCTCCTTGAGCACCCGCTCGAACTCTTTCTGGTAAGCGGCCGCCTCCAGAAGCCGCTCCCAGCCGAAGGCCCCGATGGCGCCGGAAACAAGCGTCCGGTAGTAGCCGCCGGGAAAGACCGCATCGCCGCGCTCGCCCTGGCCACTCCGGTACAGCTCTTCATAGTAGGAAACCAACTCGTCGAAGTCCGGCAGGCCGTACTCTTCGACGGCGTCGAAGGAGAGCACCTGATCAACATCCTTGAACGCACTGGCGGCGCCTGGCGGCGATCGCTTCGGTCGGCGGCAAACTCCGCGTGGCCCATGTCGGTCACCCGGCCGCGCTCGTCCCACGGCACCGGGCCGTCGTTGGTGTGCCACAAGAGGTCGATATCCCAAAGCTCGCCGAACCTTTTCTCCAGACGCGGGGCCTCCCTGGCGAGCCCGGTGACCCGCTCCAGGAGTTCCCAGTGCAACGTGTACTCGACGTGGCCGGGCCGCTCGGCCGCCTGCAGGCTGATGGTGTTCCAGCCGATTTCATAGCTCATTGGCGCCGCCCATTCTCTGACAGGACGCCGGGAGAAATGATCCACCCCCACCCCACCC
>JAACEH010000243.1 GCA_011682595.1 Anaerolineaceae bacterium | reverse complement strand
CGCCAGGCCTTCTCGCGGTTCTGGTGCTGGCTCTTGGAATCCTGCATCATCACCGTGATGCCGGTCGGCGTGTGCGTCATGCGCACGGCGCTGGAGACCTTGTTGACGTTCTGGCCGCCCGGGCCGCTGGAACGCATGACGTCGACCCGCACCTCCTCGTCCTTGAGACGGATGTCCAGCTCCTCCGGCTCGGGCATCACGGCCACGGTCGCCGCCGAGGTGTGGATGCGGCCCTGCGACTCGGTCTCGGGAACCCGTTGCACGCGGTGGCCGCCCGACTCGAAGGCCAGGTCGCCAAAGCAGGCCTTGCCCTCGATGCCGACCACCACCTCTCGATACCCCCCGAGGGGCGTCTGACTGGCGGTCAGAAGCTCGAACTTCCACTTCCTCTGCTCCGAGAATCGGCGGTACATCTCCAGCAGGTCGCCCGCGAACAGGGCCGCCTCGTCGCCGCCGGTGCCGGCCCGGATTTCCAGGATCACACTCGAGGCGTCCAGCCGGTCCTCGCTCTCCAGGACCAGTTCCCGCAGCGAGGCCAGCAGCCGGTCGTGCTCGCCGCGCAGCGACTCGACCTCCTCGCGGGCCAACTCGGCCATCTCCGGGTCGTCGCCTTCGGCGGCCATCTGCGAGGCCTCTTCCATCTGCCGGGCCACGTCGCGGTACTTGCGGTACGGCTCAACCAGCCGCAACAGCCGCCCGCGTTCGCGCATCAGCGGCTGCAGGCGGCCCCCGTCGGCGGCAACCTCCGGCGAGGCCAGCAACGAATCGATCTCGTCGATGCGCTCGCTCATGCCCTCGATTGTCTGAAGGAATCCGACATGTTTCTCGGCCACGGGTAACGGCCTCCGGATGACAGAACCGCGTAGGGGCGGGGCTTGCCCCCGCCCGCCTGCCGGCTTCTCACGGGCACCCGCAAGGGGTGCCCCTACAAGATGACGGCACGACGTCTGAACATAGAAAGGGCGGACGTGCTCGCTCTTGTGGAGCGCCGTCCGCCCTCTTCTCGATAAGCAGCTACTTGCCGGCGGTGGCCGAGGCCTTGCGCTTGTCCCAGTTGTACTTCTTCTGGAACTTCTCCACGCGGCCGGCCGCATCGACCAGCTTCTGGGTGCCGGTATAGAACGGATGGCAGCTCGAGCAGATCTCAATCTTTATCTGGGCCCTTGTGCTGCGGGTCTGAAACGTGTTCCCGCAACCGCAGGTCACCGTGCACTCGACGTATTCGGGATGAAGTTTCTTCTTCACGACTCGTTTCCTCTCAGACTCACGGCCCTGGCGGGGCCATGGTGTTGGTCCCAGCGAAGTTTAGAACACGAAATTTTAACCCCCCCCCTCCCGGAATGCAAGCAATTTCACCCGATCCGGCCCCTGAAGCCAATTGGGCGGGCATCAGGCATGCTAATCGCCGTTTCGCGGCACCGCTTTGCCACCGCTGACTCGGACGTCGCTTCGCCGATAGACGGCCTTGCCCTTGAGCTTGGTCGCGGGATTCTGGAGCCCGAAAGTATGGGTACGGCCCCCACCTCTTGCGCCTGCCGTGCTGCCTTCATATTTCCAGTCTTCCTTGGCAATGAAGACAATATCAACCCGCCAAATGATCACCGGGCGTTTCGGCTCCAGGGAACACGTCGGGTCAACAAGGTAGCGCCAAACGATATACCAGCCCGGATGGTCGTAGTGCGACTGTATCGCCCACGGCCTCTTGCTGGCTTTGCATTCGAGTGATTCTTCAGGCTTGGGCCGGTTGCCGCTTCCTCTTTTCTTCAGGTCGGGAAAACGCTGTTGTGCAGTGTCGGCGTGGCGGCTCTTCTCATAGACGCTGTTTGCATCAAGCGCCTTGGTGGCATAAATCCCTACAATAGCGCTGAACACGTTCGCTTGTTCAAAGTAGATTTCGATAAGTTCGGCCAATTCGCGTTCCACATACTCTATGGCCTTTCGTATTGCAGTAACGGTCAAGCCGGCCGGCAATGAAACCGCCTTGTCGAAATCATTTTTTCTGGCCATTGCCGTTAGGCTCCTTCGGTTCGTAAGCCGCCAAGGCAGGGATGACTTTCCGTGCCATCGCGAAGTATTCCTTCTCTCTTTCGAGGCCGATACTTTTCAGGCCACAGGCCGTGGCGGCGGCTATCGTCGACCCTGACCCCATGAACGGATCGAGGATGACGCCCTTGCCCAAAGGCAGAGAAGCGCGCACTATTTGTCTCAAGAAATGCTGTGGCTTCAACGAAGGATGAGTTGCCATCTCGCGTTCGTAACCGCGCGCGGGGGAGGAGCAAATGAGATCCTTGAAGGGCTCACTGGACGATGTTCTGCGCAGACCTCCAGTCCCCCATTTTCGCAAATTGTCCTGAACTCGACCCTGGCACGGCTTGCGAAAAAGACCCCACGGTTCCCAGCACGATCTGGGCATGACCGATATATCAGAAAACTCGTTGTGAGCGTTCTTCGGCCTGTCCCCGCCACGAAGCGTTTGCACGACACGGATGATTTCTCCCCTCTTCTCGAAACCTGCGGCGATAAAAGGCTCGTAGACAAGGTAGGAAACCAGAGGATTGGTTGCTATGAAAACGTGGGCGCCGGGCACAAGCACGGGCATGAGCAATTCGGCAAGTCTCACAAAGAACATCCGAAGCGCAGACTTGTCCTTTGCGGTGAGCACGGTGAACCGCGGAAGAGGCCGACGTTGGCAGCCATCGTAAGACGGAGGTATGCGCCACACACCACCTTTGCCGTTCTTCATCTTCTCCAATTGGGGTTCACTGTACTCGATCAAGCCATAGGGGGGGTCGGTAACGACAGCATGAATCGAGTGTTGCGGTGCTTCCTGTAGCCAGCGAAAGGCATCAATCTTGTGAATCTCGTAAGAATGCGGCCGGTGGTTCCGCAAACGGCGATTAGCCAATGACGGCTTCTTAGACGGAATGGCATTTTTCGCCTTGCCCATCGTATCGGCCCCTCGTAAAGCACGCCCCCTGTCCGGCCAACGTTGCATTTACCATTGTACTGAACTCGACCAGCATGTCTAAGCGCATTCTTTCCATGCACCGGCCGAGGCCCCAGCGTGGTCAGATGTGCCTCCGCTGGCGTTTGCCTTGCAGGCGGACGGACTGCTGGCGGGCTTCGTCCGGGCCGCCGCTGCGGCGGAAAACCAGCCGAATCGGCACCTCGGCAAAGGGCAGCGTCTCGCGGAAACGGTTTACCAGGTAGCGGGCGTAGTCGGCCGTCACGTGGACCGGATCGTTGACGAACAGCGTAACGGTCGGCGGATCGACGGCCACCTGCGTGCCGTAATACAGCCGAATGATCTGGCCGTGTTTGCCGCTCGGGGGTTTGCGGCGGCGGACCGCCTCGGCGATCGCCTTGTTGATCTGCGAGGTCGAGACCCGCGTGTGAGCCTGCTTGAAGAGGCTCCTCGCGACGTCCAGCGAGCGTTCGGTGTTGCGGCCGTCCAGGGCGGTGGTGAAGGCGATGGGGGCGAACTCCAGGCCCGGCAACTCGCGGCCGATGTACTCGCCGTAGTCGCCCGTGGTGGCCGCCTCCTTGGCCAGGTCCCACTTGTTGACCACCAGAAGCACGGGCTTGCGGTGCTCGAAAATGAAGCCCCCCAGGTGCTTGTCGACCTTCGACAGCGGCACCGTCGAGTCGATCAGGTGCATCACCACGTCGGCCCGGCGGATGGCCTGCTCGGCCCGCACGCGGCTGTAAAACTCGATGTCGCCTTTAACCTTCGCCCTTTTGCGCAGCCCCGCGGTGTCGATGACCGTGTAGATCAGGCCGTCCTTTTCGATACGGATGTCCACACTGTCGCGCGTCGTGCCGGGCACCTCGCTGACGATGACCCGCTGCCGGCCGGCCAGCGAGTTGATAAAGGTGCTCTTGCCCGCGTTGCGCTTGCCGACGATGGCGATTTTCATGGCCGTCTCGACCGGCTTTTCACCCTCGACGTCGCTGGGTGGCAGCGAGCCGAGAATCGCCCGCATCAGCAGATCGCGGTTGCGCCGCTCGGTGGCCGAGACCGGCAACGGATCGCCCAGGCCCAGGGCGAAAAAGGTCGCCGCGTCGGTATCGTGTTTCTCGCTGTCGGCCTTGTTGGCCACCAGGACGACCGGCTTGTCCTGCTTGCGCAGACGGTCGGCCACCTGCCGGTCCAAGGGCGTCACTCCCTCGCGGACGTCGACCACCATGACCAGCACCTGGGCCTCCTCGATGGCCAGGGTGATCTGCTCTTCGATCTGGCGGGTCAGGGCGTCGCAGTCCTCGATGCCCATGCCGCCGGTGTCGATGAGTTCGAAGTAACGGTCCTCGGCCTCGATGATGGTCGAGATGCGGTCGCGGGTCACCCCGGCCGTCGGATCGACAATGGCGATCCGCTGGCGAGCCAGGCAATTAAAGAGGCTCGACTTGCCGACGTTCGGCCGACCGACAATGGCTACCAGGCCCATGGGCATTTGCTGCAAACTCCTCGCATTGGGGTGCCGTGCCCATGCCAGCGTGGGCATGGACGAATCCGATGCACATCCGCGTGGGTGCAAGCACCCGCGCTACACCTTTCTTGCCGTGTGGCACGGCCGGGCTTGTCCGGCCGTGGCGAACGCTCCATGACTCTCGCCACGGCGGGCAAGGGGCGCCTCTACGTTATTTCTTGCCCCTCTTCCGGGCCGCCTGTTGCTTGCGGAAGGCCTTCATGGCTGCAGGCAGGGGCGGGCGGCTGGCTCCCTTGGTGAGCTTGGCGTAACCCGGCGGCAACTTCAGCGGCACGGGGACTTCGCTCTTCTTGAGCGGCAGGCGGACTTCCTCGCCGCCGCGGCGGGCCGACTCGTAGATGCCCAGGATGATCTCGACCGCCTTGCGGTGCTCCTGGAGGCCCAGGGCATTGGGCTTGCCCTTGCGGATGGCGTCGGAAAACTCCTGGAACCCGGCGGTAAACATCACGTGGAAGGCCCCCAGGGCCGCCGGGTCGCTGCCGGTCGAGCCGCCTTTCTTGGGCTTGCGGCGCATCTTCAGGGGCAGACCCTGGGTGGCCAGAATGCGTTTATCGCGGGCCGCCTGGTCGGCGAAGTTCCAGCGGGTGATCTTGCCCTCGTAGGTCGCGTTGCCCTTGTCGCCGGCTACCTCGACCGTGCCGTGCGGGCCGGGGTAGGCGGCGGTCGAACCGTGGATGACGCCCAGCACGCCGTTGGCGAACTTCAGGATAGCCACGGCCGTATCCTCGACGGCAATTCTCTTGTGGGCCAGCAGCCCGGTATAGGCCCGGATGCTCTTAACGGGGCTGCCGACCAGCCATTGCAGCAGGTCGACGTAGTGGACGCCCTGGTTCATCAGGCACCCGCCGCCGTCGAGTTCCCAGGTGCCGCGCCAGTCGCCCGAGTCGTAATACTTCTGCGAGCGCCACCAGATGCACTGGGCCGTGGCGGTCGTTATTTTTCCGAAGCGTCCGGCCTCAACCGCTTCCTTGAAAACCTGGGCCGGCGGATTGAAGCGGTTCATAAAGCAGCCGCCGTAATACGTGCCGCTCCTGGCGAAGGCCTGGTCCATCAGGTCCATGGCCTCCAGCGTCACGTCCATCGGCTTCTCGCAGAAGACGTGCTTGCCGTTGGCGGCCGCCC
This sequence comes from Anaerolineaceae bacterium, assembly GCA_011682595.1. Next base: position 890 of record JAACEH010000243.1, on the reverse strand, counting down.
AGAGGGCCACCTCGTGATGGTTGCCGCTGGGGGTGCAGACGTGGATGACGTCGATGTCGCACTCGGCGAGCATCTTGTCGCCATCGGTGAACCAGGGCACATTGAACTCTTCGCCGCGTTTTTTGGCCCGCGAGTGGACGATGTCCATCACGGCCACCAGACGGCTGCCCCTGACCATGCCCAGGCACGTGGCGTGCACTCCACTGATGATTCCGCATCCGACGATTGCGTGCTTTAACACGACAGACCCCTTCCTTGCCTGGTGGTTAGGTGTTCGGCGTTACGCGTCCGAGTTCCGACGACCGCGAGCTCCCAGGCAACAGGCTGCGGCCGGGTTGGTTGTTTTTCGCACGGGCACCACGCGCCGCCCCCGCGTGGCGTTCCGGGCCTTCGACGGACACGCCCATGCCGTGTCCCTGCAACGGCTGCGCCGCCGTCACGACCCGCGGTGCAGGCGGAGCCATGAGCGGCGGAAGCGGTCGTGCCACGGCATGTGGCGGCGCAGGCCCAGCCGACGCATCGAGGTCTTCCAGTCTCGGCGGACGGCCTCCTCGACCTCGCCCTTGTAGGGCCGCTTGCGGCCAAGGCGGCGCAAGGCCAGCGTCGTTACGGCCAGGGCCATCTTGTGACGAATCTTGCTCGAGATCATCATGTTCGCCCTCCTCGTTACTGCCACGGTTGACCAGCCAACCGCGGCGACATTCGCTGTCTTCGCCTCGCCATACAAGCCCCCTACGCCCACCTTCGCCTCGCAGGCTGTTGCAGTGAGCGAATCTGCTAAGCAGCACAGGGAACAGAGGCGCCCACGTGACGCCACAGCCAATCGCTGAATCTTCTAAGCCGTCGCCCAACCAGGGAGAAAATTGTGTCGTGAGCGACCGCACCCCGCG
>JAACEH010000242.1 GCA_011682595.1 Anaerolineaceae bacterium | reverse complement strand
TCGGTTCGCGACGACGGCTGCTGGCCAATCGACAGCAACCTCTCGGTGTGGCTGACCACGCTGAGCATAAACGCCCTCGGCTGCGGGCCGGCCGGGCGGGCGGTCGATCTCAGGGCGGCCATCCGCTGGGTGATCGACCGCCAGCACAGGGAGGTCCACCCTTTCACCGGCGTCGCGCCGGGCGGCTGGGCATGGACGCATCTGGACGGCGGCGTGCCGGACGCCGACGACACCTCCGGGGCCCTGCTGGCCATCGCCGCGGCGGACGACCCGCGGGCCGCCGACTCGTGGCGGCGGGGCCTGGCCTGGCTGATGAACCTGCAGAACGACGACGGCGGCTGGCCGACTTTCTGTCGCGGCTGGGGCAAACTGCCCTTCGACCGCAGCGGGGCGGACCTGACGGCCCACGCCATCCGGGCCATAAGTTGCCGGCCGCCCCGTTGTGAGCCTCCGGGTCGAACGGCCGGAGTGTCCGATTCCCGGGCCGGCCGAGCGGTGGCCCGGGGGCTTCTTTTCTTGAGCGACTCGCAGCGGGAGGACGGCTCATGGCTGTCGCTCTGGTTCGGCAACCAGAGAGTGCCCGGCGGCGAGAACCCCGTCTTCGGCACGGCCCGGGTAATGGCCGCCTACCGCGACCTTGGCCGCACCCTTGACGCCCCGGCCCGATCGGGCTTGGGTTTCCTGCTCTCGGCCCAGAACGCCGACGGCGGGTGGGGTGGAGGGGGTGGAGGGGATGGGCAGGGCGGCCCGGTCGGCAGCGTCGAGGAGACGGCGGTGGTTGTTGAGGCCCTGGTGGGCTGGGTCGGCGAGGCCCGGGTGCGTCGTTCGGTGCTCCGCGGCCTGGGCTGGCTGACCGAGCGAATCCGCGACGGCGGCCTTGACAGACCGTCGCCGATCGGCCTATATTTCACGAGACTTTGGTATTCCGAGAGAGTTTACCCTATAATATTTGGTGTAGCCGCCATGGGCCGCGCGCTTTCGTCGGAAGCGGCCATTTTTCGCGGCGGTTGACCGCGCAGCCATTTCAGGTGGTTTTGCTGAATGAGAGACGTCACAGAATCTTCGAGCGCTCCGCAGTCGTCCGCTGAGCAGAGATACGATGGCCGCAAGGTGGTTCCCGCCGAGGTCGCGCTTCGCCGGCTGATTCGCCGGGAGGCCGGCCAGGTGGTCGAGCAACTGTGCTGTCGGCGGTCGCTGGACCACGCTCGCATCGAGAGCCTGGCCGCCGAGGTCCTGGACCGCCTGCGCCTGGCCCCCGAGTACCAGGGCTTCGCCATGGTGGCCGTGGGCAGCGAGTTCTGGCGAGAGCGATTCGCCGGGACGCCTTTCAGCCGCCGCCTGCTGCTGATGCCGCACTGCCTGAGAAAGGTGGACCGTTGCCGGGGGACCTACTCGGCTGCGGGGCTGGCCTGCGCCCGCTGCGGGGCCTGCGGCGTCTGCTACCTGCTGAGAGAGGCCGAGTCGCTGGGCTACCAGACCCTGGTGGCCGAGGGCACGCCGGCCGTTGTCCAGACCCTGGCCGGCGGCGGCGTGGAAGCCATACTCGGCGTGGCCTGTCTCGACTCGCTGGAGCGCTGTTTCAACGCCGTCCTGGAACTGGGGGTGCCCTATGTCGGGGTGCCGCTGCTGAAGGACGGTTGCGTCGAAACGGATGCCGAACTCGACGTCGTTCGCGACTTCCTGTCGTTGGCGGCCGACCACGGCGGCAGGCCCGTCACCGGCTACATCAACCTGCTTCAGGCGGCCGCGGGAATGTTCAGCCACGACGAGTTGCGGCGATTGGTTCGCCGGCACGTCCGCCTGGCCGCCGACCGTCCGGACTCCACCGGCGAGGGAGCCGTCGTCCAGGCCGAGGAAATCGCCCTGGACTGGCTCGGCCGGGCCGGCAAACGGTTTCGGCCGTTCATCACTCTTGCCGCCTATGCGGCCAGAAAATCGCCCGACGAGCAAGCCCTGGACCGCGGCACCGTCGAGTCGCTGCTGGGCGACGACATCAAGGCGGTGGCCCTGGCCCTGGAGGCCTTCCACAAGGCCTCGCTTGCCCACGATGACGTCGAGGACCATGATCAGTTCCGCTACGGCCGGCCGACGCTGCACGCCCGTTACGGCGAGGCGACGGCCATCAATGCCGGCGATTACCTCATCGGGCTCGGCTACCGCCTGGTGGCCGCCCAGGCCGACTCGCTGGGCGCCGATTGCGTGGCCGACATTCTGTCCGAACTTTCGTCGGGGCACCTGAAACTCTGCCGAGGGCAGGGGGCCGAACTTCTGTTGACCGGCGGCACCGCCGCTGGCGGCGCTCGCCCGGCCGACGTGCTGGCCATCTATGCCTTGAAGACCGCTCCGGCCTTCGCGGCCGCCATCTATGCCGGCATGCGAATGGCCGGACCCCTGGGAAGCGACGGCGAACTGATCCGCCCCTTCTGCCGCCATCTCGGCGTGGCCTACCAGATTCTCGACGACATGGACGACTTCAGCACCGGCGACCACAACCACCGCCTCCTCGGGCAGGACATCATCGGCCGCCGGCCCACGCTGCTGCGGGCCTTCGCCTCGACCGACGGTGTGACCGACCAGCTCGAGCGACTTTTCAGCGGCGACCTCGACCTGGCTCGCGAGGAAACCGTCGGCCGGGTCAGGGAAATCTACCATCGTTGCGGGGCCTTCGACAAGGCCCGGCGACTGGTCGCCAAGTGCCGCGACCGGGCCCTGGAGGTTGCCGCCGCAACGGAGTCTGCAGCCCTGGGAAGACTCATGCAGTTTCTGACCCGGGTGGTCCTGCGCGAACAGGGCGCCGAGGCGGACTGACCCGCCGGGGGAAGAACCACAGGCCACAAGTCGCAAGCCATGACAGACCATCGACAGGCCGGAAGTCATCTACGCAGCGACCCGACCTTTCTGTCGGTGATGGACGACCGGCTGGCCTCCGGCCTTGTCCGGGCCGGCCGGAACTTCCGGACAATCCACACCGACTTCCTGGTTGCCGCCCAGCAAGGCGACGGAGGTTTTGTCGGCCCGGGCGGCCCGGGCGGCCCCCCCGGCCCGTCCGACCTTTACTACACGCGTTTTGCCGTCGAAGCCCTGGCCGTGCTAGGATTGGATTCCGACCGGCCCCCCTGGCGCCTGGCCGGCGAGTTCCTGAGCCGCCACCCGAGGCAACCCCGCAACGTCGTCGACTGTCTCAGCCTGCTTCAAACGATGGCCGTCCTCCAGCGCCGCCTCGCCGAGCCGCCCGCGGCCGGCCTGAAGTCCGATTGCTCTCTCCGGGTGCGATCCTGCCTGGGCCAGTGCCGGACCGCCGACGGAGGGTTCGCTGTTGAGCCGCGCGGACAGGCCGGCCCCTACTACGTTTTTCTGGCGGCCCTGTGTTACGACCTGATGGGCGAGCCTCTGCCCTCGGCCGATGATGCCGTCGCCTCGGTGCTGTCGCGCCGCTGCGAGGACGGGGCTTTTCGGGAGCCACCGCAGGCCAGGCCGGACAGACCAACCAGACGGCGGCCGCCGTGGCCCTGCTGGTGATGGCCGGGGCCCTGGACGAGCGGGTGGCCGGCGAGGCGGCCGATTTTCTTTTCTCGATGCAGGCCCCGGAGGGCGGTCTGAAGGCCACCACCGACGCACCGCAGGCCGACCTGATGTCCACCTTCACGGGCCTGTACGCCCTCGCCCTGATGGACCAAACTGCCCGGCTGCGATTGGGTCAACTGGGACGATTTGTGCGCAGCCTTTGCGGTCCCCGCGGCGGGTTCCGCCCCGTCGCCCTCGGCGGGCAGGTCGACGTCGAATACACTTTCTATGGACTCGGGGCCACGGGGCTGCTCGGCGAAATCGCGCGGCAACGGAGTTGAGGTTTTTTCCCCTCACCCCCTTGCCGGGGGCAAGGGACGACCGGGGTGCACGTCACGTTTGTAGGCAGCGCGCGGGGTGCCATGGTCTGGCGTAGCCAGGCCATGACGAACGGTCGGAAGATAATCACGGCCTGACCTTCGGTCAGACCGTGGCACCCAGGCCCGGCTTCAGGGCGATATAATCTTGAGTCCCGTCCGCGGAAACCTTAGGCTAAGGGGAAATGGGTAGAGGCTGCACGCAACTGCCGCAGGAGGTAACCGGAAGATGAGCGCACCTGAAATGACCCCGGCCGCCGCCCT
>JAACEH010000241.1 GCA_011682595.1 Anaerolineaceae bacterium | reverse complement strand
TGATCTTCCGCCCCGAGGCCATCTCGGTCTCCGAGCGGTTCGGCGTCAGCAGCGTCGCCCCGCGATAGTGGCGGTAATCTTCGCTGAGGACGGGGTCGATCAGCACGGGAACCTTGTGCTGCCGGGCGGCGCGAATGGCCGCCTGGGCCAGCCGCGGCGTGATCAGCCCCTTGGCGTAATCGCTGACCAGCAGCACGTCGGCCCTGGCCAGCCGGCGCGTGACGGCCTGGGCCAGCGCCGCCTCGGTGCGCTCGTCAATGGGCGTCGTGTCCTCGCGGTCGACCCGCAGCACCTGTTGGGGGATGCGGTGCTGGGCCCGACCGATAAACCGCGTCTTGACGGTTGTTTGCCGGCCGGCCCGGCGGCGCACTCCCGAGACCCCGGCCCCGATCTCCCTCAGCAGCCCGAGCACGCGGTCGCCGGTCGGGTCGCGGCCAATCACCGAAACCACCTCGGCCCGGCCGCCCAGGGCGACAATGTTGTTGGCCACCGCTCCGGCGCCGCCGATGCGGTCCTCCTCGTCGGCCACGCGCAGCACCTGGATCGGCGCCTCCTGGCTGATTCGTTCGGCGTCGCCGTGGACGTAACGGTCCAGCATCAGGTCGCCCAGGATCAGAATCCGCGGACGGCCCAGCCCGTCGAGCACTTCGCGCAATCGTTCGTACATTCTTGAGTCGCCTGTTGCAGCCTCAGAATCACCGTTCAGCCTACGCAACTCACCGGGTGAGATAGGATAATGCAAAGCCCGGGCAAAGGCCAGAGCAGAATTCGCCGGGCGCCGGGCCTGTCAAACCAGAGATAACGAGTATATGGTCCGCCTCACAGCCGCTCGACGATCATCTGGTGCAGCAGGGGCAGCATGATCTCGTGGTGGCCGGTCAGCGAGTAGCCGTGACGGCTCGGTCGCTGAATGACGTTCATCCGCGGGCGGTAGTGTTGAATCTGGTCGAAGTTCGCCGTGCTGATTTCCGTCAGGTCGTGGCCCAGGTTCACGGCCACGGTGTAGGCCTTGAGGAACACTTCCGGCAGCAGGACCGCCGAGCCGACGTTCAGCCAGACGCCGCGGGTCATGTCGCAGACCACGGCGCAGATCTTGCGGAAGTCCAGGAGGCTCGCCGCCCCGATGGCGCCGCCCGAGGCCTCGGGGTGCATGTGCACGGTATCGGTGCCTAGGGCCACGTGGACCGTGGCCACGGCGTCGAGCCTGCTGGCCGCGGCCAGAATCGAGGCTGCGCCGTTGGGGAACTCCTCCTCGTCCTCGTTGATCAGGTCGCCCACGGCCCGGCCCAGCCCGCGGTGACGGCCCAGCATGGCCGCATCGTTCATGTGCGCGGGCGTCTCCTCGACCATGCCGAACGAGCCGTCCTCCAGCCCCGCAGCGACGTCCTCGCTGGTCTGGCCACACAGGGCGATCTCCAGATCGTGAATGGCCCCGGCTCCGTTGGTGGCCACCGCCGTCACCAGGCCGCGCTCCAGCAGGTCGATGACGATCGGGGCCAGGCCGACCTTGATGACGTGGGCTCCCATGGCCAGCACCACCGGCGAGTCCACCCGGTGGGCGGCCACGACGGCGTCGGCCACCGCGCCCAGGGCCCGGGTGACCGGCGTCCGCGGCAGCGACTCGACAAACTCGCCGACCGTGGCCCCCTCCGGCGGCAGGCGGGCGAACGATTCCAGGGTGACCAGGTGCTTGCGATCGGTGATGCTGCCGGTCTTCAGCGCCGACAAATCGAGCGGCTCGTAGTCCTTGCGATTCTTCATGACTCGGTTCTCCGAATGCCTTCACCTGCTCCGTGCCCGCTGCTACGCTATCTGCAAGATTGTTCGACATGACCCCAAGTGTGGGTGCCACGGTCTGGCCGAAGGCCAGGCCGTGCTCATCTTCCGGAGGTTCGTCATGGCCTGGCTGCGCCAGACCATGGCACCCCGCCTTCGTGTCCGGCTGCTACGCTCCCCTCGACGCCGACCAGGTTCTTCAGCAGACCGTCCAGGGCGTCGTTGCCTTCGGCCAGGGCGATTTCTATCTTCAGCGCCGCAAGCGGCCGATCTTGCGGCCAGGCGGCGGACAACTCGTCGTCGGCGACCTTGGCGAAATCCTTGGTCGTGGTCACAATCCACTCGGCCTTCGCCTCGGCGGCAGCGCGGACTATCTCGGCGATCTCCTCGCGGCGGTAGGCGTGGTGGTCGGCAAAGTCGCGCGTCGCCGCCACATCAACTCCCAGGTCGGCCAGGGTGCGATAAAACGCCCCCGGGTTGGCCAGCCCGCAGAAGGCGAAGCATGGCCGGCCCTTCAGCGATTCGACAGGCTCTTGCTTTCCGCTCGGTAACAGCAGCCCCGCCGGACGATGCGAGGCGTGAAGAACCAGGCCCTCCGGCGGCAGGTGCTTACGGACCCGGGCTTCGATCTGCGACAGGACGCTCGTCTCGACCTGGTCGCTGCGGGTGATGACGACCACCCGGGCCCGCCCGAGCGCCGAGACCGGTTCCCGCAGCAGCCCGCGGGGCAGGCAATGGCCGAACCCGAAGGGCTGCGTGGCGTCGATGGCCACGATGTCGAGGTCGCGCCGCAAACGGATGTGCTGGAAGCCATCGTCCAGGATGGCCACGTCGTGCGGCTCGGCGGCGACGATTCGCTGCAAGGCGGCCCAGCGGTCCGGCGATTCGACCTGAACGACCACCGGCGGCAACTCGTCCCTGAGGGCCGCCGTCTCGTCGCCCGCCCGGCCGGGGGCGCTCTTGTAGCCCCGGCTGACGACCACCGGCCGGTGGCCCATGGCCACCAGTCGCCGGGCCACCAGGGCCACCAGGGGCGTCTTGCCGGTGCCGCCGACGGTCAGGTTGCCGACGCTGACCACCGGCAGGGCGACCCGCCGGGCGGCGAAGCGGTAGTAACCCCGTCGCACAGCCATGGCCGCCCGGTAGAGTCCTGCGGCCAGGGCCAGCAGTCCGCGTCCCAGCCGGCCGGCAAAACCGCCCGTGCGTCCGGAGATGAGGTCGAAGTAGGCTTTTTGTCGGGCCCCGTGGCTCATATGGTCACGAGTATAGACTCTGTCCGGCGAGGGTAAACCAAAAAGGCCCGCCATCGCAACCGGTCATGGTGAGGACCCTGCCAGTGGCGGCACGAAACACACCGCTCGTGTCGGGCCGCCTGCTGGGTGCGGCGGCGGCCGAAGTGATTGGGCGGGCAGTTACGGCTACTTGCCCGCAACCGCAGCGCCGAGAGTGTCGGCATACCTGATGCCGTCCAGTTTCACATTCTTGCGGCCGGACAGGTCGACGCCATTCTCGTCGGAGGCCTACGGGCGCCCCTGGTCGACGACATAAACTCTGGCCGCAGATGGCGCGGCGGCAAGCAAGAGCGCGGCGGCCAGTACGGCTGTGGTCGCGGCGATGCGACGTGTGATGAGTTTCATCGTGAGTACCTCCGTTAGAACCTGCAGGACGATTTACCGGTCACCCGGGCGGCGGGCGGTCACCTGGTTGGTCTCGAGGGGGCCGAACTTGACGCGGAGGCCGCCTCGGCCGCCTTACTGAAGGTGAGTGTGGCCAAAAGCAACCAGCAAAGCCCGTGTCTATGAGGTTGTCGTCGCGGCCGGCGACGGCCATCACTACCTTTTTCCCTTCTTCCAGCCGTCGGTCGGGGTCTTTATCGTCGGGCGGTACTTAAACCACATCTCCGTGACGAACGGCTCCCAGGCCTGGCCCTGGTAGAACCAATTCGCTTTTTCGCTGACCAGGTGCTTGTTCGGGAAATACTTGTTGATCTCGTGTCGGAACTCCTTGTCGTTCTCGTACATCCAGCGGTCCACGTAGTCGAAGAAGGCGTCGTGGTTCCACTGCTTCTTGCCGCCCAGCATCTGGATGACCAGCGCCTGACCGGGCCAGGAACTGGAGGAATTGGCCCGGCGATAGGCCTCGCTCTGCATGTTCTTCTGGTTACCCTCGTTCTTCCACTTCGAGGGGGGCATGAACTCGTAGGGGCCCCACTTGGGCCGCGGAATGGTGCCGTCGGCGTGGATGCCCGAGTG
>JAACEH010000240.1 GCA_011682595.1 Anaerolineaceae bacterium | reverse complement strand
GGACGTCGGCACCTGGGCGTTCAGGTCGAAGGCGAACTTGCCGCGGACGCGCTCCAGGAGCTGGGCCCGCTTGGCGATGCGCCGCACCAGGAAAGTCATCGGCTGGCGCTTCTGGTCCTTGAAGATGACCACGATCCGCCCGAAGCCCATCAGCCGCTCCAGGATGTCCTCGGTGTCGATGTGCGTGTTGTAGTCCTCGCGGCCGACGTGGCTGCCCGACTCGCTGGGGCCCCACTGCAGGTTCATGTAGTTGGGCGTGAAGACCACGTAGTAGAACAGCCCGCGTATCCACGAAATGCCCGTCGTCAGGCACCAGATCAGCACCAGCAGCAGGTAAAATTCGGCGCTCATGGCGATGCTCAACTTGCCGAACATCTCGATGAAGGGGTTCACCCAGCCCAGCAGGTGCAGCCAGAAAAAAAGCACCAGCACGCACAGCCCGGCGATGAGGACGATCTTCAGGTTGATCTCGAATTCCTCGACCAGGAAATTGACGAAGAACACCGCGAACCAGACGCCGCCGATGGTCCTGGCCGACACCGCGTCGCCGAGAATGCCGGCCTGTTTCAGGTACATCATGATGCAGGCCAGCACCGAGACCAGGACCGCCGGCAGGTAGAGGATTTTCCGCGTCCAGTTGAATATCACCAGCCAGTCGTGAATGTCCGGATCGTCGCGGACTTCCCGCTCGGTGCGAATCCGCGTGCGGACCGCCTTCCGCATGATCAGCCAGGCCACCGGCCCCGCAACAGCGAAGCCCAGGGCGATATAGACGGCGATCATCCGGTTGCCGCCCCAGTCGATAGCTGCAATCATGGCTGCGCTCTCCTTTACCGTGCCAAGCCGATCCGCCGAATCAGGGCCCGAGAGTATGGCCTGCGGTCGGGGACCGTTCTTCGGTGTTCGCCGATTTGTGCTGCCACGTCAACCGCGGCGGTACTTGTCGATGATGGCCGCCATGCGGTCGGCCTTTTGTTCCATGTCGGCGACCATCCTGAACTGGGCCAGGTTGTGGTCCGGGCGGTGCACCTTGAAGTAGACGTCGCCGGCCAGGTGGTCGGCCAGGAACCGCAGGCCGATCTCCAGCGTGATGAGCCAGCCCGAGAAAGCCAACTCGCCGATCTCGGCGTCGCTCAGGAACTCGCGGGCCGCATCGAGATAACCGTGGGCCAGGCGGTCGAACAGGGCCAGGCTCATCTCGACTTTCGCCAGGTCGCGCTCGTCCTCGGCGGCCGGATTGGTTCCCGTGCGGACGGCGTCGCCGAAGTCGTACATGGCCAGCCCCGGCATGACCGTGTCCAGGTCGATCACGCAAAGGCCGCGGCCAGTGGCCTCGTCGATCATGACGTTGTTGAACTTCGTGTCGTTGTGAGTGATGCGCTCCGGCAGCGTGCCTGCGGCGGCCAGCTCCACCAGGCGGGAGGCCCGGTCGGCCCGTTGCTCGACAAACTCGATCTCGTCCCGGACCGCCCCGGCCCGACCGGCTGCATCTTGTGCCACCGCCAACCTGAAAGCCGCAATGCGTTTCGGCGTGTGGTGGAAATCGGGAATCGTTTCGTGCAGCCGCGGCGAGGGCAGATCGGTGATCATCCGCTGAAACTCGCCGAAGGCCCGGGCGGCATGGTAGACGTGATCGAGGTTTTCAATGACGTCGTAGGTTCGCGCCCCCTCGATGAACAGGTAGGTCCGCCAGAAGTTACCGTCGCCGTCGCGGTGATACGAGCGTCCGTCACGGGTCGGCACAAGTGACAGCGCCTCGCGCCGCGGGTCGCCGCCGGCCGCTGTGATTTTCGTGCACAGGTGTTGCGTGACCCGCTCGATGTTCTCCATCAGCTTCCCGGGCGACTTGAACACCTGGTGATTGATCCGCTGATGGATGTAGCGGACCAGGCCACGGGTGGTCCGGAAGCGGCTGGCATAGGTGTCGTTGATGTGCCCGCTGCCGTAGGCGGCTGCACCCAGAAACTCGCCCTCGATCGCGAAGTGCCTGACAATGGAGGCCAGATCATGTTGCGGCATCAGTCGTTATTAACTCCAAAGCTTCTGCGGGTAGCGGCCCCGGGCCACCTGGTCGCGGATGAAGGACTTCAGCTCGGGCTTGTCCTGCTGGTAAGTTACGCCGTACCATTTCTCGTCGGTCGGCAGAACCCGAACCCGGGCCTGGCCCTGCTGGACAAGATCGTTGACCACCGTCGGCAGAAAATACTCGGCCTTGGGGTCGCCGGCGCTGGCCTCCAGAAAGGCCGGCAGCCGGGCGGCGAGTTCCTCGAACACGCTCGGCGTGAAGCCCCACATGTTCATCGAGACCAGGCTCCGGGGGTCGATATCGGTCCAGGTTACGCCGCTGTCCTCGCTGAAATGGATGCCTCCGTCGCAGGTCTCGATCCGCGTTCGCTCGACGATCGTGGCCAATGTGCCGTCGGGGTTGGCCGTGCACACGCCGCGGGCCACGTGGCCGTGCTCGGTGACCGTGTTGTGGAGGCGAAAGGCGACCATCGAGTAGTCGTAGACGCCCCCGCTGTCGGCGGCGCCGGCCAGGTGGTCGGCCAGCACCTTGAACGATCCCGGCCCATAGTAGTCGTCGGCGTTTATGACCGCGCAGTTGTCCGTCACGGCCCCCCTGGCCGCCAGCACCGCGTGGCCGGTGCCCCAGGGTTTGCTGCGCCCGGCGGGCACCGCAAATCCCGGCGGCAGGGCGTCGAGTTCCTGGAAGACGTACTGGGTGTCGATTTGCAGCTCGATCGAGCGGCCGACCTTCTCGCGGAAAATCTCCTCGATCTCCTTGCGGATGATGAAGACCACCTTCCGGAAACCCGCCTTCCGAGCGTCGTAGACCGAGTAGTCGATGACGATTTCGCCCGACGGGCCGATCGGGTCGACCTGTTTGAGCCCCCCGTAGCGGCTGCCGATGCCTGCCGCCATGACCACCAGTTGCGGTCCCGCCATTCATAGCTCCTTTGCATGGGCTCGGCCTTGGGCGGCCGGCCGCTTCACCGGGAAACCTTACCACAATCAGGAAGCCGAGACAACAGCCCGCGGCCACCCCGGCGGGCAATTCGTATCCTTCATAGAGCGATCTTGCATAATAATTCACCGATAATTCTCCATTATGATTTGACACGGCGCATTTCTTGGTGCATACTTAGCCAGTTGATGTGGCGGCAGGGCCTTTGCCGGACGGCCGAGATTGAAGCATCGGGCGTTTTCGGCATTGTGCTCACGCGGAAGCAGGCCTGGAGGGGCTTTGGCAGTCAGGTCGGTTTCCCGTTGCGGATCGGTTCGATTGAAGCAATCGAACGCGGTCCTTTTTTTGTGACTGCGTGGCAGCCCGGAGGGGCTTTCAAGCGGGCTCGGACTCCAAAATGCGGGGTCTGTCGGCTCGCTTTTTCTTTGCGCCCGGTGGCGCTGAAAAGTGCTGGCTTGGCCGCGCGGATCGTCCGGCGGCGCCGGCCCAGAAGTCCTGTGTTGGTTTGGTGTGCCTGATTCGGAGGGAGGCACGTCCCTCTTGTTAGGAGAAGATGAAATGAGAATTGCCTTGGTAAGCTGTGCAACTGTTGTCTTGCTTCTGGCCGCAAGCGGTGCGGCCGGGGCCGCGAGTATCACTCTTGACGTGTACGCATCTTCTGCTCCCAACTACGGGACACTCGTTTGGAACGGATACATGGCCAACGCGTTGAACTCCCTGGAAAACGGGCTAGGAAACATTGGCGACCGGTCCGCAAACCCCAGTGCCTATGAGATCGCCGGCCCGACGATTGCTCCTGGCGACATCGCCGTGACAAGCTTCAACAGTTGGCGCGGGCAAATTAACCCCCCTGTACCTTTTAACAACGAGCACGGCAACCGCTTGCATTTTGGCCTGCATGCGTATGGGGACGGCTCCACCCAATTCAAGCTGGATGACCTGACGTTCGCAATGCACAGCAGCGATCCAGAGGATAGCCTGGTGTTTGTCGGTGACTTCATCGGCTACGACTACAACGGCACCTCGCGGTACGGCATAGACTGGGGCGCTGACAGAGCAAAGGGCGGGGGCGACGATACGATCTACATGTCTGGCAACGGCACCACGCTCGTGGATGAACTGGTCTACGTTGGCGTAGGGAATGCTTGGTGGCCGGGCGGGGATGATCCAAATCCCGGCAATCCGGTCGGCGGCGCCCAAGCCGCCATGGATGACTACTATGCCTGGGTCTACGCGAATATGCCCATCACCGTGACCACGACGTACACTATACTCGGCGACAGTGGGAGCGATTCGGTCGACGTCGTTCCCGAGCCGGCCACCATGGGCTTGCTGGGCCTCGGTCTGCTGGGCCTGATCGCCCGGCGGCGCCGCAAGTAAGTCGGCCAGCCGGTTTTATTTACATCGCACCACAAGGAGAGAGCCCCGCCATCCGCAGCGGGGCTTTCTTTCTTGCGCGCCGGGCGACTGCGCCGACCTGGGTGAGTGGGTGAGGGACAGTGGGGCTGTTGAGAAACTCATGTTTCGGCGTCATCAGGCAGCTCTTTGGAGGAGATGGGTTTCTGTGGAGGAATAGTTGGCTGTTGCCCTTGC
>JAACEH010000239.1 GCA_011682595.1 Anaerolineaceae bacterium | reverse complement strand
TGGCCCGGAAGTACTCGACCGGATCCAGGGCGGGCGAAGGGGGACTCTGGCCGAGTCTCTGCAAGGGCAGCTATCATGAGGACGCCGTCGATGCGGCCCTGTTCTCAAAGCCCGTCGGCATGACCTGCGACCCCATCGTCTGTTCGCGGGACGTCTACGTGGTCAAGCCCCTGGAACGAGTGGAAGGTCGCACTATCCCCTTCACGGAAGTCCAGGATGAAGTCGGGGCGGCTGTCAGAAACGCCAAGTTCGAAGAGATGGTCGGCCAGTACATACAGAAGTTGTACAAGAAAGCGTACATCAGGATTTTTGAGGAAAACCTCTAACCCTGCGACCCAGGTTGGCCGCAGCCAGTCCAGGAGCAATCCACATGCCAAGAGTCAGGTTCGAGCCAAGTGGAATCGAAATTGAGGTCCCCGTCGGAACTCGTCTGATGGCCGCCGCCGATCAGGCCGCCGCAAAATTCGAAGGCGAGTTCTTCATCGGCGAGTGCTGCGAAGGACGCCTCGAGTGCGGCAACTGTTGCCTCGATATTATCGAAGGGCTGGAGAATCTTTCGCCGCCCGAGGAACGAGAAAAAGCGATGTTGAAAGACCTCGCCGGAGGCGACAACTGGCGGGCCAGTTGCGCCGCCGAAATCACCGGCGACGTGGTGGCTCGCGTGCTGGTTGGTTAGGCGCCGGGTCGCCCGCCTCGGGGGCCGGCTGTCCGCCGGCTCCGCCCGCCTGGTTTTCCCGCGGCGCCGACTGCTTTGATTTTTCCCGCCTGACGCTTTCGGCGCCCCTGTGGAGACGGGTCAGAACAAACCAGGCCATCAGCGAAAACGTGCCCAGCAGAAAGGCCGCCAGGAGCAGCAACCGCCGCTTCGTGTAGGTGGTCCGCATGCCGTGAGTTTAGCACAGCCCCACAAAGGGAACCAGAGCCAACAAGGCACTGACTTGATTTCCGGCCGTCGGGCGCCTACCATAATCGGTGAAGGCACGCGCTGTGACAGAAATCGAACCATGCAGGCAGACGCCGGCCACCGCCGACTGGGCGGCACCGACCAGGTGTTTCTGTCGTGCAAGACAGCCGTCCGCGATGCCGTGGCGAACCCGAACGTGGTCAGGATACGAAACGACTTGCCATGACACGACCCGCCAAATGGCAATTGGAAATCCGCGAGGTCCGCCCGGCCGGGCAGGATTACTGTTGGCTGCACCTGGCCGCACCTCCGGAGTGGGACAGCCGGCCGGGCCAATTCATTAACATTCGCTGCGACGGGCCGCAGGAGCAAGAGGTGGCAGGCGTCGTGGCCTGGGACGGCGATCATCCGCCGCAAGACGTCCGCGGCGCGGAGATCAAGGGCGCCAGGCCCCTGATCCGCAGGCCGTTGAGTATCAGTTCTCTGCGCAGCGGCTCGGACGGCCGGCGAGAGATCGTCCTGCTGATGCGTATCGTCGGAGTTGGGTCGAGGTTGCTCGGTCGCAAACGTGCCGGCGACATTCTGGACGTGATCGGGCCGCTGGGCAACGGGTTCGACCTCGACGTTCCGGGGGACCGGGCCTTTCTGATCGGCGGCGGTTGCGGGATCGCGCCGCTGGTCGGGCTGGCCAACCGATTGGCCGAAGCGGGCCAAGAGGTAGTGGTTTTCTACGGCGATCGGGCGGCTTCACTGATCCCACTGACCGTGCCGCAACAGGCCGGTCCGACGGTCGACAAGGCGGCGGTTGTGCGCGGCGTGGCGGAGTTCGCCTGCGGAGGGGGGGAAGGGGTGGGACTGGTTGCCGCCACGGAGGACGGGTCGTTGGGCTACAAGGGCCTGGTGACCGACGCCCTGGCGGCCTATGGCGCAGAGTTCGGCTGGGAGAACGCAAGCGTCTTGGCCTGTGGCCCGGAAGTCATGATGGCCGCCGTGGCGGACCTGGCTGCGGCCAACGGCGTCCGGAGGTGCCAGGTGAGCCTGGAGAACTACATGGGCTGCGCGATCGGTGTCTGCCTGAGTTGCGCGGTCCGCATTCGCGCCGACAACGACGAGGGCTGGACCTACAAGCTGGTCTGCAAGGACGGCCCGGTTTTCGAGGCGGCCGAGGTCATCTTCGAAAGCAAGTGGCCGGTTCGACAGACTCACGGCAAGGAGGGCTGCAAAAAGTGAGCACCGCGTTGAACGTGACGATCGGCAAGATGGCCTTGCGCAACCCCGTCATGACCGCCAGCGGCACGTCGGGTTACGGCCAAGAACTGGCCGAGTTCTTCGAGCTGTCTCAGCTCGGGGCATTTGTCACCAAGGCCATCACGCCAGGTGAGCGGGTTGGCAACGAGACGCCGCGGCTGATCGAGACCCGGGCCGGCCTGCTCAATGCAATCGGCCTGGCCAACGTGGGGCTGAAGATTTTCCTGACCGACAAACTGCCCTGGCTGAGGAGGCAGGATGTGCCGGTCATCGTCAACGTCGCCGGCAGCACGGTCGAAGAGTATGTCGAGGTGGCTGCGGCCCTGGACGGGGCCGAGGGAATCGACGGCATCGAACTGAACATCAGTTGCCCGAACGTCAAGGCCGGCGGCCTGGAATTCGGCCGCAGCGAAAAGGCCATCAACGAGGTGGTCTCCGCCGTGGGCGAGGTCGTCCGCCGGGCCGTCTACATCGTCAAGCTCACGCCCAATGTGACCGACATCGCAGCCATGGCCCGGGCGGCCATCGACGCCGGGGCCGAGGCCCTGACGCTGATCAACACTCTTTCGGGCATGGCCATCGACGCCCGCCGGCGGCGCCCCGTTCTGGCCAACGTCTGCGGCGGGCTGAGCGGGCCGGCCATCAAACCCGTGGCCCTGAAGATGGTCCACGACGTCTACCGCGGCGTGGCCAAGGAGGCCGGCGTGCCGATCATCGGCGTGGGCGGCATCCAGACGGGAACCGACGCCGTGGAGTTCCTGCTGGCCGGGGCCACGGCCGTCCAGGTGGGTACGGCCACCTTCGTTGACCCGACGGCCGCGGTCGGCGTGGTTCGCGGAATCGAGGCCTACCTGGCCGAAAACGGCATTGCCGCCGCCTCGGACCTGACCGGGGCCCTAAAAATCTGAAGGGAAGCTATCGGCCTTTCTCCCCCCTCATTCTCTCTCTAAGTCGCAAGGCAGGCAAAGGACTCGTTCGTGAAAAGCTTCACAAGTCATTCTTTGCCTACCCCTGTATTTGAGGGAGGTTGCAGGGTACCGCCAGGCAACCGCTTCTCGGACCTGATCGGGGCCCTGGAAGTCTGAACCTGTCGGCCGGGATGCCGCCGTGAACCCGAACCGGCGTTTTTTTTGGGAAAGAGCGTAGCACGATTATTATATTTGTGTTACCATAGCGGCCGTAACAACACAAAGGAGAGTGCCGTGGCCAAGGTGATTCGTTTCGGCGTTTCGATGGATGCCTCGCTGGCCGGTCGCTTTGACAGGCAGCTCAAGCGGCGGGGTTACAGTAACCGCAGCGAGGCCATTCGTGACATGGTGCGTCGCGACCTGGTGCGGCAGGAATGGGAGAACCCGAACGCCGAGACGGTCGGCACGCTGACCCTGGTTTACGATCACCACGTTCGCGAGTTGG
>JAACEH010000238.1 GCA_011682595.1 Anaerolineaceae bacterium | reverse complement strand
CGCGCAGCCCTGTCAACAAGGCTCCGGCCGCCATCGGCTCGTGGCATCCCAGCGGGCGGCTGATCGCCTTTTCGGTCAACAAGGTGCGGCAGTTTTTCCACATGGCCGGATCCGAGATCCGAGACGTGGTCGACATGAATTCCGACCTGATCATCTATTCCCTCGACCAGCGCAGAGTCACCTCGACGCCAAAGATCGCCAAGCCGGAGTTCCTGGAAGCATTCCCCCAGTGGTCGACCGACGGCAAGTACCTGTACTTCTGCCGGGCCCCCAAACTCTGGACCAATGACGACATCGTGCCGCCGCCCCGCTACCGAGAAGTCCGCTACAGCCTGATGCGAATCGGCTACGATATTGACACCGGCCGGTGGGGCGAGGTCGAGACCGTTCTGTCGGCAGAGGAGGTCGGCAAGAGCATCACCCTGCCGCGATTCTCACCCGACGGGCGGTGGTGCGCCATCAGCATGAGCGACTACAGCTACCAGGTCTCATTCCAGAGGGACGCCGACTTGTTCCTGATCGACATGGCCACCGGCAAGTACCACCGCATGGAATGCTCGAGCGACTTTTCCGAGTCGTGGCACTCCTGGTCGAGTAACAGCCGCTGGCTCGTCTTCAGCAGCAAACGCTACGACGGCCAGTTCCTGAAGGCCTATTTCAGCTACATTGACCAATCGGGCAAGGCCCACAAGGCCTTCCTGATGCCCCAGAAGAACCCGAGATTCTACGACCGCTCGATCATGCTGTTTCATCTGCCGGAACTGACCATCGGCCCGGTTCCGGCTGATTCCGACAAGTTCCTGGCGGTCATACGGCCCTGGGAGAAGGCCGGCCCCGACGCCGTCAGCCAGGCTTCCCCGTGGATATCGGCCAAGCCGAAGCCCGGCCCCGCGAAACCCGAAGCCGGGGCCGGAGGTTAGGGGCCGGGGAAGGCCATGTGGCAAGGAGTGCTCTTGCGCTGAAAGGCCTGCCAAAAGTGCTGGTATTTCTGTAATGCGGCAGGTAATATGTTGTGTTCATCGCCGCAAATGGCCGATTGAGGATTCGTGGGTCGCCGACATCTGGTCTGACAGAGAGTTGGAGTGAGTCAAAGCTGTGGATATGGATGTCCGGACAATCGAGTCCGACGATTGGGCGGAACTGTACGTCACCGCCAAGCCCGGCAGCAACGTATCGGGCGAGGAGCAGGCCGCGGAGGTTTTCTCCGCCATCGCCCAGGCGCTCCATGCAGCCGACGCCCGCATCTTTCAGGAGCGAATCTTTACCACCCCCGAAGCCATGCCCGGGGCCATCGAGGCCCGCGGCCAGGCCTATGGCGACCTCGACGACGGCATCGCGCCGGCCCAGCTCGTCGTTGCCCAGGGAGCCCGGGGCCCGGTGGCCGGAGTGCAGGTCCATGCCGTTCGAGGGCCGGTGCCGCCGAGCCCGATCTGTGCCAGGAGCCCCTGCTGCGGGCGACAGATCGAGAAGGGGGACATCGGTTTCGTCAGTGTCTGTGGCATGACACCTCCCCGGCGCGGAACGGCCACACAGCAGGCCTGGGCAATGCTCGGCAAGACCGAGTGTCCGCTGCACGTGGCCGGCGGTGACATCCTGACCGTCGTCCGCACCTGGATGTGGCTCGGCGATATCCTCTCCTGGTACGACGAGTTCAACGAAGCCAGGAATCGCTTTTTCCGACAGCACCGGCTGATCGATGAAGACCACTGCAATGTGCGGTTGCCGGCCAGCACGGGCATAGGTATCAGGCCGGCCGACGGCTCGAAGTGCGCTATTGGGTTGTTCGCCGTGGTGGGGGCCAAAGTCTCGTCGGAGTTCCTGCTGGCCGGAGGTTGCCAGCAGCCGGCCTTTGACTATGGCTCGGCCTTCTCGCGGGCCTCGCGCTCGATCACACCGGCCGGCCAAGCCGTCTTCGTTTCCGGCACCGCTTCGATCGACTCTTCGGGCAGGAGCGAGCATGTCGGCGACCCGGAAAAGCAGATTGACGCAACGATCCAGTACGTCAGGGCCGTTCTCCAGCAGACCCACTGCCGCGACGAGGACGTCGTCCATTCGCTGGTCTACTGCAAGACGCCTGAGGTCGAGGAACTCTTCCTACGCAAGTACGCGCGTTTGCAGTGGCCCCACATCACCGCCATCGCCGACATCTGCCGCGAAGAACTGCTCTTCGAGGTCGAGGCCACCGCCTTTCCACGCAGCTAGCACACGGCGCCGGTTGTAACCTTTCGGCCGGGCAGCCCTTTGCGCTTGACCAGACCACTTGCCGCCGGCCGACCAGGGCCTGCGATCACTTGCCCCGTGCCAGGCCGCCCATCACGTGACCGGGCGCCACCGTGTACAGGCGGTTCAACGTCCGGCGGTTGACGTGCGAGCAGACGACCTGGCCGACAAACAGCACGTGATCGCCGGTCTCCATCTCGCCGACCAGGCGGCACTCGAAGTTCGCCACCGCATCGTCCATCAGTACGCAATCTATCACCTTGGCCGGCGACGTGCTGGTCCCGGCTTCGGCCAGCTTGTCCATGTTGCGGCCGCTCTTGGTGCCGTGAAACATCGTCTCGGCTTCCTGGTCCTCCGACGGCATGGCGATGACGAACTCCCCGGCCCCGCGAATCGCCTCCAGGGAGTGCCGCGTCTTGCCCACGCCGATGGCCATCATCGGCGGGTTGTGCGAGGCAATCATCGTCCAGCCCAGGGTGATGGGGTTGTACTTGCCCTGGCCGTCCTTGGCGATGGCAATGACCACCTGCTCAGGGTACTTCAGGTTGATCGCTTTGCTGTAAGTCGCTTCCTCTTGCATCGTATCCGTCCTCCCATGATTACCATACCGCCTCCCGTATCCCTGCGGCAGAAGATTTCATTGGTTATCGCCTCGGATCGTCACAGGGCGACCGTCCGTTTCTCCCTCGCCGAACTTACGATCGCCTCGGCGATGCGAACGTCCCACAGCGCGTCGTCCGGGGAGTTGCGGCACTCGTCCTGGCCGTCGATGGCCCGCAGGAAAGTCCGGGCCTGAATCTCAAAGGGGTCGCCTGCGCCATCAAACTCGAGCACCTCAGTCTCCTGGCCGCGATAAACGGTCAACGTCCCCAGGCCCTTCTCGGCGGGCTGCAACTCCAGCGCCGCTTCGGTCCCGATCAGCGTCACCGACCAACTCGGCAGCGGCCCCGGCTTGACGAACCCCGCGGTCAGGCTGTAGGGCACGTCGTTGGCGAAAAGAATGTTGGCCAGGCAGGTCTCCTCGGCAACCATCTCCGCGGCCGTCTGCCGCTTGCGGTTGGCCAGCGCCGATACCGCCGTCGGCCGCCCCAGCAGCCAGCGCACCGGGTTGATGAAACAGTAGGTCATGTGCGTCAGGGGCATGCCCCCGCTGGCCCGCTGCCTGTAGTACCAACTGGCCGGGTCGCCGTCCCACAAGGCGATACTGCGGGCCGCGACAAGTTCTCCCAACTCGCCGCCCGAGACCATCTCCCGGGCGCTTTCCCACACCGCGCTGTAGCGGGCCTGGTAACCGGCCTCGACGACCAGGCCGTTTTGTTGAGCCAGGTCGCGAACCTGTTCGGCCCCGGCCACCGA
>JAACEH010000237.1 GCA_011682595.1 Anaerolineaceae bacterium | reverse complement strand
GCGGGGATGAACCAGTTCAAGGAAGAGTTCCTGGGTCACACCTCCGGTTACACGCGGGCCACGACCAGCCAGAAGTGCATCCGCACGGGCGACATCGAGAACGTGGGCCTGACGCCGTTTCACTTCACCTTCTTCGAGATGCTGGGCAACTTCTCGTTCGGCGACTATTTCAAACAGGAAGCCATCGCCTGGGCCTGGGAATTTATGGTCGAGGAGATGAAGGTCGATCCGGCCCTGCTCTCGGTCTCGGTCTACCAGGACGACCAGGAGGCCTACGACATCTGGGCCCGCGAGATAGGCCTGCCCGAGGACCGCATCTACCGTTACGGCGAGCACGACAACTTCTGGCCGGCCGACGCCCCGAGCAAGGGGCCCAACGGCGTCTGCGGACCGTGCAGCGAAATCTACGTCGACCGCGGCTCGGGGTGCGGCAAACCGACCTGCGGCCCGCAGTGCCAGTGCCGGCGGTACTGCGAAGTCTGGAACCTGGTCTTCACGCAGTTCGACCGCACCGAGGGCGGCCATCTGGAGCCGCTGCCGAACAGGAACATCGACACCGGCATGGGCCTGGAACGCATGGCGGCCGTCATGCAGGACGTGCCCACCGGTTTCGACATCGATCTTGTGCTGCCCATCGTCCGTGCGGCCGCCGAGGCGACGGGGCAGACTTACACAATCGGCGACAAGGAGATGGTTGGCCGCAGGTTGCGGCGCATTGCCGACCACACCCGCTGCGTGGCCATGGCCATTGCCGACGGGGCCCTGCCCGACCGGTTGGGCCGCGGGTACGTCGTGCGGCGGCTGATTCGCCGGGCGGCCCTGGACGGGCGGCGCCTGGGTGTCGATGAGCCGTTCCTCTACAAGGTGCTGGACTCGGTTGTGGCGACCATGGCTCCGACCTACCCCGAGGTCAAGGAACGACTGAGCACGATCAGCAGCATCCTGGAGGGCGAGGAGCAGCGCTTCGCCGAGGCCCTGGGCAACTCCAAGGGCATCCGCGAGTTCGAGGACCTTCTGGAAAGGGCCGCCTCGGGCGACGGGGGCAAGAAAGAGATCGACGGCGAGCGGATATTCTATTTCGTCGACACTCACGGTCTGCCGCTGGAGTTCATCGACCAGCAGTTGGCCGAGGGCGGCCTGACCTACGACCGGGCGGTTTTTGAAAAGGCCATGGAAGCCCGCCGCGCCGAGAGCCGCGCGGGCAGCAAGATCAGCACCGACACGATGGTCTTCAAGGGCGTGTCCCTGGGGCCGGAGGCACTGGCCGCCCTGCGCGACAAGGGTCTCTCGTCGCAGTTCGTGGGCTACGATTCGACCGAGGCCGAGGCCCGGGTGGTCGCCCTGATCGGCCAGGAGGACCTGGTGGATGAGGCCTCGGCCCAAGAGGCGGTCAAGGTCATGCTGGACCGCACGCCGTTTTATGCCGAAAGCGGCGGGCAGGTCGGCGACGTGGGCACACTTGTCGGTGAGGCCGGCCTCCAGGCTCGCGTCGGAGATACTTTTCTGGACCACGAGTTTCACCTGCACGCGGTGGAGGTGACGGCGGGGTCGGTGAAGGTCGGCGACACGGTGACGGCCCGGGTGGACGCGGCCAAGCGGATGGACACGGCCCGCAACCACACGGCGACGCATTTGCTGCAGTGGGCCCTGCGGGAGGTTCTGGGCGAGCACGCTCACCAGGCGGGCAGCGTGGTGTCGCCGGAGCGGCTGCGCTTCGATTTCACGCACCCCTCGGCCCTGACGGACCAGGAGCTGCGCGAGGTGGAGCACCTGGTCAACGAGCGCATCTTCGAGGACTCGGTGATCGTGTCGGAGACGACGACGCTCGAGGCGGCCCGGGCGGCCGGGGCGATGGCCCTGTTCGGCGAGAAGTACGGGGCCGAGGTGCGGATGATTTCGATGGGCGACTTCTCGCGGGAACTCTGCGGCGGCACGCACCTGGAGCGGACCGGGCAGGTCTGCCAGTTCCGCATCGTCGGCCAGGAGTCGGTGGCGGCGGGCGTGCGGCGGATTACCGCCCTGACCGGCCGCGGGGCGGCGGCCCAGGTGGCCGAGGATGAACGTCTGCTGGACAAGTTGGTGGCCAGAGTGAAGTCCAATCGCCCGACGGTGCTGCAGCGGGTCGAGTCGCTTCAGAAGGAAATCAAGGAGTTGAAACAAGAGCTTCAGAAGGCCCGCAGCGTGGCCTCGCGAAGCGGGGCGGCCGACATTTTCGCCGATGTTCGGGACGTGGGCGGCGTGCCGCTGGTGGCCGCGGAGATCGAGGGCGGCAACGCGGCCTCCCTGCGTGAGGCGGTGGACATTGGCCGCAAGAAACTCGGCAGTGCGGTCCTGGTGTTCGGCAGTCGCGAGGGCGACAAGGTCACCCTGGTTGTCGGGGTGACCAAGGACCTGGTCAAGAAGGGGTTGCACGCGGGCAATATCGTCAAGGAACTTGCCGCGGTGGTCGGCGGCGGCGGGGGGGGGCGAGCGGATATGGCCCAGGCAGGGGGCAAACTGGCCGAAAAGTTGCCCGAGGCGATCTCCAAAGCCGCCGAGATCGTGGCTGCACAGGCTGGCTGACGGGGCTTTTCCCTTGACGATCAGCCCTTCTTTCGACTACTATCTCCGTTTCGTCAGAGAGGGCGGAAGCCCTCTCTTTAACTTAACAGGTCCGCGCAACGGCGCATAACATAAGTTGGACGCTAACTGACATGGTACCCAAACGAAAACACAGCAAAGCCCGCAAGCGGAAACGCCGCAGCCATCTGGCCCTGACCGCCCGAACCACGGTGATCTGCAATCACTGCAACCACGTGGCCTTGCCACACCGGGTTTGCGACAACTGTGGCTGGTATCAGGACCGCCAGGTAGTCGCGACAGAGGAGAGCTAGTTGATGTGGACTGCTCTGGACGCCATGGGCGGCGATTATGCGCCGACCGAAATTGTCAAGGGGGCGGTTGAGTCCCTGGACATCCTGCCCGAGGATGACGGTATCATCCTCGTCGGCCGGGAGCAGATTGTCCGCAGCGAGCTGGCGAAACTCGGCGGGCCATTCGATCGGATCATCATCGAGCACGCCGACCAGGTGATCGGCATGGACGAGTCTCCGGTGGAGGCCCTGCGTCAGAAACCGGCCTCGAGCGTCGGCTGCATGGTTGAACTCATGAAAGAGGGCCGGGCCGGGGCCATCGTTTCGGCCGGCAACACGGGAGCGGCCGTGGCCGCGGCCCAGATGTCGGTGCGAACCCTCAAGGGCATTCGCCGCCCGGGCATTTCGATCGTGGCCCCGACCTTTTACGGCCCGGTGGTGATCATTGACGTCGGGGCCAACATCAAGTGCAAGCCCCGACAACTGGCCCAGTACGGCGTAATGGCCTCGGTCTACAGCCAGTTGGTGCTGGGCGTCGACAGCCCGCGGGTCGGCCTGCTCTCGATCGGCGCCGAAGACGCCAAGGGCACGGCCCTGGTCCGCGAGACCCGGGACCTCCTGAAGAAGGCCCCCATCAACTTCTGCGGCAATGCCGAAGGTCGCGACCTGTTCAACGGGCGGTTCGACGTGATTGTCTGCGACGGTTTTGTCGGCAACGTGGTCCT
>JAACEH010000236.1 GCA_011682595.1 Anaerolineaceae bacterium | reverse complement strand
TCGTCAACGGCCTGCTGACCAGGTTCCAGGCCGACTACGACATGCCGGTGCTCAAGGTCGCCTACGACGGGCTGGAACAGTCGACCGAGATGATTCGCCTGGAGGCCTTCATGCACCAGTGCCGCCAGAAGGCCGCCGACCGCCGGGCCCGCGAACCCGCCGAGGCGCCCGCGGCCAAGGGCAGCCTGGCCGGCGTGCACTGAGTACCCCCGGCACAAGAAGCCGCCCCTGCGACGCGCTACGGGTCAATGGCTCAGAACTCCGGCCCCTTGTCCTGTGCGGCCTTCAGTTCCTGGACGACCTGCTGGCCGAGCTTCCGGACCCAGATCATGCCGGCCGGCACGTCGGCCAGCGCGTCTTTGACTAGCGTCCGATCCATCCACCGTCTCCATGGTCTGGGCTGCGAACAACCCCGGCCGCACGGCCCACATGAACGGCGGGGCCAACACGCGCCCCACTCACCTCACCGCGCCGCGCACCGCACCGCTATCATAACCCGCGACGGCCATTTCTCAATTCTTCTTGCAGGGAGGTCGCAGGAGAAAAGGAGGCCGTGCGGCCCGCCGGCAGCGAAAGGTAAGCGCTGGCATCAGGCGAGCACATTGGTTAGACTCATGTCGGAAGGGCAAGAGGCTGGTCGAGGTTTTTTCACGGGTTTTCCCGGCGGACAGGGAGACAGAGAATGGTTAAGCTCGGAGTTATCGAAAAGGACGCAGAACGTGGGCCAGGGGCTTATCGCTTCATCAACAGGCTGCACTACCTGTATTTTTGGCTGGAAACCAAGCCCGCGGATGTGCAACGGCTCCGTAGAAATACGTAAGGCGGATGCTTTGTACCCCTACTTCGCGTAAACCTGGCGGCCGTCTATCCAGGTGCGGTGGACCTCTAAAGTATAAGCGCCGGGTTTGCCTTTTAGTTTGGCCAGGAGCAAATCGGCCCGGCGGCCGGGGGCGATCTGGCCGGTGCCCAGAGACTCATCCAGGCCCGTCATGCGACAAGGGTTGGTCGAGGCCATCAGCGAGGCGGCGGTCAGGGCCTCGTCCAACCCGACGGCCGGGTGGTGCATCACCCACACGCCGGGCCCGTCCACGGTGAGCCAACTCACGAGGTTCCCGAAGGCCGTCGCCATGTCCAGGCAGGAACCGAACAGGGTCTGCCTATTGTGGGCCACCTGGAGGTACTTGCCCCCCGGGCCGACCACGCCGTAGACGCCCCCGACCTGGAAACTCTTCAGCCCCTTGGCCCCGGCGGCGAACATGGCGTCGCTGACGGCGATGATGCGGCCATAACCCTTGCGGGCGATGACGTCGCGGACGTAACGCGGGTTGACGTGGTAACCATCGGCGATCAGCTCGACGTAGAGCCGATCGTCGGCCAGGGCCCCCTCGACCGCCCCGCCGCCGTGAAAGGGCTTGAAGCTGGCGCCGGTGGGACCGTTCAGGAAGTGGACCATGTACCTCAGGCCCGCCCGGCGGGCCGCCTCGAGCTGCTCGGCGGTGGCCGCGGTGTGTCCCGCCCCGGCGACGATGCCGCCCCGGGCCAGGTGGCGGATCAGGGTCAGGGCCGGCTGCTCGAACTCCGGCGTCACCAGGGCCAACTTGATCTGATCCGCCTCGTTGATGTGGTCGAACAGCCCGGTGTCGGGCCGGTGGACCAGCTCGGGGTTCATGGCCCCGATCATCTTGTCGCTGACGAAGGTGCCCTCCAGGAAGGCCCCGGCCAGCCGCGTCCCGCCGGCCGGCGGCGACTCGAGAAACTCGCCCAGCAGGGCCAGCCGGCGGCGGAGCGTTTCGACCTCGGCGGCCATGGTGGCCAGGTAGGTGGTCGTGACGCCCATGCGGGCCATGCGGCGGGCGTACCGGCCCAGGGCCTCCAGGCTCCGCTCGCTCGACCCGTCGAAGGTGTCGGTCCCGGCGTCGTAGACCCCGAGCGTGAAATCGAATCCGTCGTAACCGTGGGTATGGATATCCACGAACCCCGGCAGCAGCAACATGCCCCGGGCCTCGATCGTCTCGGGCGTCCCGCCGGCAGTGCGGCCCACAGGCTTCTCGCCCAGGGCGATCTTACCCTTACCGATGGTCAGGTCGGTTTCAACGATTCCCCCGGGCGTAACGACCCGAGCCCCGGTAATCAGCACATCGGGCATCTGTAGTCCCCGCTCCTGTTGCCACAATTGCCTGCGGCCGGTCCCCTCCCTCCCCGCGGGGCCGACCCGTCGAGTGGCGATTATACCCGGGACCTCCCCCCCGTCAACGTCGCCCGGGTCATAAGTTGCGGCCGACGCCTGAAACCGGGCGGGGGGGGCAGTGCTGGGCACCGCAGGCCCGGGGCGAGAGGGGGCCGCCAGCGAGGCCGGTCGATGTGGCAATGGCCGCCTGGCCGCCTGGGCCGAGCCTGACGGCAGGGGGCGGGGGCAACAAAATCGATCATCGAAAAAAGTGAGCTGCGGCGGCGCGAAAGCGTAAGGCAGGTTCTAATAATGGCTTATGCGCCTGCGATGGCAGGTCCGGGCGGGGTGAAAAGTGGCCTGAAATTGCGGTTTTGCATTTGACTACTGCGGTTTTCTGATTCATACTCCATACGAGGGAGTTAGGACAACTGGGGCAGTCAGCGGGCCGAATCGATTGAAGCGTCGATTGTGCTTTTTTTCGTGTTGACTGCTCTGGCTACATAGCCGTGAGGGCGCTTGAGAACAAGCGGGCACAGATCCCATGCGGGTTCTGCGTTCGCTTTTTTTGTTGTCCGGCGTTGGGGGCCGACTGTGGCAATGAGGTTGTCGAGTCGGCCATCGGAGATGAATCCGCAGCGGCTTGTTGTAACCACGACGAGTGAAACGTTGTTGGTTGGGGCCTGATCCGCAAAGACTTGTCTGCAGGTTCGGGGTAATTAAGAAACGACCTCTACAACAGGAAGAAAACTGTCAATGAAGAAAGTATTAGGAGTACTCGCAGTTCTGCTGATTGTGACTCCGGCCATGGCTGTGCCGGAGGTCTCGATCACATACGCCCAGTGGGATGGCGACCTGATGTACTTTGACCTGGTGATGGCCGACAATCAGGGAATGACCGATCTCATCGTTAACTTTGGCGCCCGTGCCGTCCTGGGCGGGGTCGATGCAGACCGGTTCGAGTCTCATCCGGCCACGGTTAACAACCAAACGGGAACCGGCATGGCGAACATGGTCGCTCCAGCTCTTTACGCGTGGGCCGACTTCTTCCTGTCGGTTATGGCTGAGGCTCCTGCCCCGACTGAGATGGCCTTCGGCCAGAATGCTTTCTACTACATCAACTGCGTGACTCTGAACACGATCACCGCAGACACCGTGCTGGCCAGGTTCGTCTTCCAATTGCAGGATCCCGACGGCCCGCCGGTTACCGAGGTCAAGGTCAACATTTTCGATTATGACGGCGATAACCCGTACCCGGTCTTTACGCCTTGGCCGGGCAACCAGATCAACGACATCAACGGCACCGTCGTCAACAACGGAACGAACATCATCCCCGAGCGGCCACCATGGGCCTGCTGGGCCTGGGCCTGCTGGGCCTGGTGCTTCGCCGCAAGAAGTAATAGTAAGATCGAAACAGCAGTACTGCTGAAGACTCGCAGAGCCGATCCTATCCCACGGGGTCGGCTCTGCGAGTTTTGCCGTGCAGCCGCAGAGCGGCCCCCTATCCCCCCCCCCTCCCTCCTGCTGACCCTGAAAACGCGGTCCTCTGGAGAGCTGCGCACCTGGCCCGTTCGCCCCGCCGGCCCATTCTAATGAGGCCCTTGGCGGGGGGCGGGGGCAATAAGAATCGATCAATCGAAAAACGCGAGTGACCGCCAAGCGGAGGCGTAAGACGGGCCTTTATAATGGTTTATGCGCCTTTGGCAGAGAATCCGGGTGGGGTTGAAGTGGCTTGAAATTGCGGTTTTGCGTTTGACGACCACTTTTGCTGAAGACTTACATCTGCAGGGTCGAAGTAATTATAGAAACGGCCCCTACAACAGGAGAAAAACTGTCAATGAAGAAAGTCTTGGGAGTACTTGCAGTTCTGCTGATTGTGACTCCGACGATGGCCGAGCCGCTGGTCTCGATCGGCGACGCCCAGTGGGATGGCGACCTGATGTACTTTGACCTGGTGATGGTCGACAACCAGGGAATGACCGACCTCATCAAAACCTTCGGTGCCCGTGCCGTCCTGAGCGGGGCCGACGCGGGCCGGTTCGTCTCTCAGCCGGGGGAAGTTAACGGCCTCACGGGAGCCAAGATGGCGATAAAGGTCACTCCGGCTTCTTACGCGTGGGCCGGCTTCTTCCTGTCGGTTATGGCTGAGGCTCCTGCCCCGACTGAGATGGCCTTCGGCCAGAGTGCATACTTCGCCGTCGAACACGTGGCCCTTAACACGATCGCCCCGGATACCGTGCTGGCCAGGTTCGTCTTCCAATTGCAGGACCCTCCGGGTCCGCCGGTTACCGAGGTCAACGTCCACATTCTCAGCTATTCCGGCGTCGAAAACGCTCCGGTCTTCACGGACAGCGCCGCCAAATTGATCGAGGGAGCCACCGTCAACGACGGAGCGAACATCATCCCCGAGCCGGCCACCATGGGCCTGCTGGGCCTGGGCCTGCTGGGCCTGGTGCTTCGCCGCAAGAAGTAATAGTAAGATCGAAA
>JAACEH010000235.1 GCA_011682595.1 Anaerolineaceae bacterium | reverse complement strand
CTTCCGGTCCTGGTCTCCCGCTACCTCGACATCAAGGCCCGCGGACGGCTCTAATCTGTTGTGGCGGGAACCGCCGAGGGGGCTTCTTTGCCACGCCCCACCAGCAGCAGGTAAGACATGGCGGCCGCCAGGAGAACCAGTCCGCAGGCGATGCGGGCCAGGTCGAATCCGCCGACGACCCACAACGGGGGCCCGCCCGAGATCACCCCCTCGACCACCCCGGCAACCACCAGCAGCGGCACCCCGCCGAGAATGAGTCGTATGGCCCGCCTGCCGCGCAAGCGTAGGGCGTCGCTGCGCCGCCAGCGACCCGGCGCCAGCAGGGCCATGGCCAGTTCCAGTCCCGCGCCGCCGCCAATGAACAGTACCAGAAGCTCCAGCGGGCCGTGGGCTGCAACGAACGACCAGAAGGGGCCGCTCATGCCGGCCGAGTGGCACAACCCGGCGGCGCATCCCAACATCAGACCGTTCAGGCCGAGCAGGAACACCGTTCCGAGGCCAGCCGTCATTCCGAGGGCGAAGACGACGAAGGTCACCGCGATGTTGTTCGTTAACAGGTAGGCCGACAGGTAATCGCCCGGGGCCACGGCATAAGTGTCCTGCGTCCACATTCTGCCCGCGTCGACGCTCTGGATCACCCTGGCCGGCAGGATGCGGCGGGCCACGGCCGGGTTCTGCCACGTCCCGAAGTAACCAACCA
Source organism: Anaerolineaceae bacterium (assembly GCA_011682595.1). The sequence continues at coordinate 2,936 of JAACEH010000235.1, read as the reverse complement.
GCGTGGCCAGCAGGAAAATGCCGGCTGCGGTTGTAATCGACCTCCACGAACGGCGAAAGGTCCGCGGAAACTCCTTGGTGAAGAAAGCCGCCAGGTGTGTGGTCCGCCGCTGCCGCCGACTGTACAGCAAGGGATGGACGCGGCCCACCAGGTGGTTCAGAAACTCGGTGACCTTGCTGTCCGAGAAGAAGGTGCGGGCATAGGCCAGGTCGTCGGCCGCCTGGCGATAGAGCTGCGCGAAATCGTGCAGCGCCTCGGCATCCAGGGCGTCGGGCCCGCGACTTTCGATCAGCTTGAGCCGCTCCTCCAGGGCCCGCCAGTCGGCCTGGTTCCGGGCCACGAAGTGGTCGAGGTTCACCGGCCGGCCCTCCCTTTGGCACCCGGCTCGTCGCCGTCGGCCTCGTCCGATTCCTTCCGGCGGCTGTGCACGACGAGTCTCAGCAACGATTCGGCGTTCAGCCGGTCGGCGGGGATGTTCTCTCGCAGCGGCTTGGACTCGGCAATCCGCCGGCGAATCACGGCGGCGAATTTCTCGGCGATGCGGCCCCGGGCTTCGGCCAGCAGGCCGTCAGCCCGCTCCAGGAACTCGACGATGGCCTCGAACTCCGGCACCGAAAGGGGGACCTGAATCTGCCGCCGGTCGCGCGAACTGTCGGCCTGGCTGTGAGCGGCCAGAATCTCGTCCAGCGACGGCGGATGGCTCGTCGTCTGGCGGACCACCAGCGTGCCCGAGACAATGTCGCCGAGCCTCTGGTGCCGCTTGGACAGAAAGATGCAGATGGCGCCGATGCCGTAGAACAGCGGCAGGAAATCGACCACCCGCATGACATTGCGCAGGACCACGTCCACCAGCGGGGCCGGGAAGCCGCCGTCCTTGATGACGCGGATGCCCATGACTCGCTTGCCGGGAGTTTGCCCGTTCCAGAAGGCCTCGAACAGCGTCACGTATCCCCACTGGAGCAGGAAGAAGGCCACGATGCCCGCGGCCCGGACTGCCGAGGAGATGCCGCCGATGCCCTGGGTCTCGCGGATGACGAAGAAGGCCACAAAGCCCAGCATCAGCACGCCTCCGCGAATCGCCAGGTCGATCAGGTAGGCGATGACGCGAGTGCCCAGTCCGGCCACGTCGTAGGTGAAGGCGACCCGTTCCGGCGTCTCGATGGTGGTCAGTGTGGTCAATGCAGATCTCCGGTCTTCGTGGAACCTCCGCCGATCACGATATCCGGCCCTCCCCGGCGTGTCAAGCACGGACGTCGACGAGCGACCGCGGCGGCCCGGCGCATGAAAACAGACGCCCACCTGCCGGGGGCGCCTGTAAGTGCCAATGCAAAAGGCCGTTACGTTCAGCGACTGCAACGCCGCTGGGTGACGAAACGGCTCTTGATCTTGCCTTTGCTGGGCTTGCGGCCATGGTTGGCCCGGGTGCACTTGTAGGCCAGGCGAGCATTTCGACGCGGACGAGCCATTACTGATCCTCTCAATCTATAAGGCCACCGATTGCCAGTGACTCCCAGACCGGCTATTATAGATGCCGGGGCCGCCTTGTCAAGCCCAGTTTGCGGCAGGAGTTTTGACCTTTAGCCGCAATTGACAGATCAGCAGTCAGGAAAAAGGAGAGAAAGCCATGACCATTCGTGGAAAAATAATCCGCCACCGCGTCTTGCCGGCCACGACCTGCCTGATGCCGCTGCCGGTGGCCCTGGTTACCTGCCGCAGCAAGGCCGGGCAGGACAACATCATCACCATCGCCTGGACCGGCGTGGTCTGCAGCCAGCCGCCGATGGTCTCGATCGCCGTGCGGCCAAGCCGCTTCAGCTACGAGCTGCTCGAAGAGAACGGCGATTTCGTGATCAACCTGCCCTCGGCCGGCTCGGTGCTTCACGCCGACCTGTGCGGCTGTATCTCCGGTCGCGACAAGGACAAGTTCGCCGAGACCAACTGGACGCCGATCGTCGCCTCGGTTGTGAATGCGGCTATCATACGCGAATGCCCGCTGGCCCTGGAGTGCCGGACGCGGCAGAGGATTAGCCTGGGGTCGCACGAACTGTTTATCGGCGAGGTCCTGGCCGTGCAGGCCCACGAGGAACTGCTCGACGCCAACGGGCGGCTCCAGATCGAAGACGTCGAGCCGCTGGCCTTCTGTCCGAACACCAGGGGGGCCGGGCAGTACTTCGCCCTCAAAGGGTGCATCGGCCACTACGGCTTCTCGGCCGAGCACCACAAACGCGTGTGAACGACATGTGTCGACGGGCGCGTGCACTATTGCCGCAGGACGAGGTTGTCGCGGTGGACTACCTCGTCGTAGGGTTTCTCGCCGAGGATCTTTCTGAACTCCGACGACTTGTGGCCGCGGATCTTGCGGACCGCCACCGCGCCGTAGTTGGTCAGGCCGCGGGCGATTTCTTTGCCGCCGCCATCGACGATGGTAATCAGGTCGCCGGCCTGGAAGCGGCCGCCGGCCGAGGTGATGCCCGAGGCCAGCAGGCTCTTGCCGCCGGTGACCAGGGCCCGGGCGGCCCCGTCGTCCACGGTGAGTTTGCCGCGGCTGCGGGCGCTGAAGGCCAGCCACCGTTTGCGACTGGCCATCTTCGTTTGTTTCGGCAGAAACAGCGTGCCTACCCTCTTGCCGTCGAACAGATCCCTCAAGACGTTCTTTTGCCGACCGCCGGCCATGACCGCCGCTTCGCCCGACTGGTTGACCATGGCGATGGCCTCGAGCTTTGAGGCCATGCCGCCGGTGCCGCCTTGGCTGCGCGTGCCGTCGACCAGGCGGGTCAGCTTCGAGTCGACCTTCTCGACCAGGTCGATCATGTCGCCCCGGGCCTTGTCGCGGTAAAGCCCCTCGACGACCGTCAGCAGCACCAGCAGGTCGGCCTGCAGGTTGTGCGTCACCAGGGCGGCGATGATGTCGTTGTCGCCGTAGCGAATCTCGTCGA
>JAACEH010000023.1 GCA_011682595.1 Anaerolineaceae bacterium | reverse complement strand
TGGAGCAGCAGGTCCTGCGGCACGAACAACACATTGTGCAGGTTGCCTCCCTTGGCCGCCACGGGGTAGTCCATCAGCTTCTTGGCCGCGGCCAGGTCGATGCGGCCATAGCCGTCGGTGATCCTGGCCAGCAGGGCCTTGAGCCCCTGGCCGCCGGAAATCACCACCACGTCGGCCAGGGGTTCAGCCTGGGGGCCGATCTTCCGGCCCGGCCTGAAAACCGAAACACCGTCCGCCGTCGCCGTCACGCCGCGGGCCTCCCCGGTCTTGCCGTCACTGATGACGTAGGAGTCTTCGCCGACCCGCGTACTGTTCTTCAGAACCGCCAGCGCCTCCTCAAGCGACGACGACCGTTCCAGCACCTGGCGGACCAGCACCTGCATCCCCGCGCCGTCCAACCGGCCATCCTCGCCGCCCCCGATTCGGGTGATCGCAATTTTCTCGGCGTTCATGCCGGTCACGCAACCGATCATCCCCGCGTAGCCCACGCTGACAAACGGCTTGGCCCCGCTCTTGTTGACCACGAAAAGCACCGCCGCGTCCTGCAGGCCGATGCCGGCCAGGTAGTCCAGCACGCGGCCCTGGTATAGTTTGCCGCCGCTGGTCGCCCCGCCGCCCAGGGCGAAACCGCTGCCGTGGAACAGCGAGGGCAGCATGTTGGCCAGTTGCAATTCCTCGAGGTCAACATTCGCGGCCTCGGCCAGGGCGGCCAGCTCCTCCTTGAACTCGTCGGGAATCTGCCCCGACTGGGCCTTCCAGGCGGCGCGGAACTCGTCCAGCATCCATTTGCCGCGCTCGAGGCTCTGGTGCAGGGCCAGGGTGTAAATCACCGAGTTGACCACGCGGCGCACCTCGCGCTTGAGCATCGTACCGTGCTGGGTGCCGATCTGGCCCGGCGACCCGTTGAGCATGCAGATCCGCTGCCCCTGGCGGACCAGCAGCAGCCCCCCGGCCCGCCGGCGATTGCGGTTGCGAAGCGTTCGCGGATGTCCCAGCCGGTACATGATTTCGGCCCCCCGCGGCAGACCACGAACCAGCGAGCGCTCCAACTCGGCCCGCTCGACCTTGATCGTCTGGTAGCCTTCGCCGGGCACCGCGGGCATGTGGGCCTGCCTCTGCAGCGAATAGAGCACGCGGCCGCCACCGGCCGGGGAGGTCCAGGTGATGTCCGATATGCGAGACTCTCCGGGAACGATGGTCAGGGTGAACTTGCGGCCGTCGATCGGCTCGCTGCTGGTGAGTGTGACGGCATCGCCGGAGGCGGGCTTCTCGGCCAGCTTCATCGAACCGACCAGTTGCAGGGCCAGGATGCGACTGTCGCCGGCCGAGCGGGCAACTTCCATCGCCGCCGACAACTCGCCGTGGGCCCCGATCAGCCGCCGCGCGAATTCTCCCGGGGCCAGGGCGTCCTTGCCATCGGGCAGCGGGCCCTCGCCCAGGAAGACGCGCTTGCGCGTGTGGTCGATGATCGCCGTCTGCTTGATCGTTCGCACCAGCGACAGATAGCCGGCCGGGGTTTCGGTCGCCGAGACGGCGAACTCGTCCTTCCCGCGACGGACCACCGTGACCGTGTACTTCTTGCCTTTCGGGTCGGCCTCCGTCGGTGGCCCGAACACGTTGATCTGCCAGGTGTAGGTCTGCAGTTGGCCGTTAAGGATCTGGTGCGGCGCATCGAGCGCCCTGGCCAGCGCCTCGAGGGCCGGGGACTGATCGCCCTCGGCCTGGGCCGAAGCCGAGGCCGCCAGAAGCGCGAGCATACAGGCAACAAGCAGGTGTCGTTTCATGTGTCGTCCTTTCTCTACCCTGGTCCGGGGCACCACTGTTGACGTCCAGGCGGCGCTGCAAATTCAGTCGTCCGATCTGCTTCCCACGCCAACGGCTCACACTCGCAGCAACCCGCTGCCCTCGATCGGCTGGCAGACGGTCACCGCGGGCCTGAGGCCCCGCGGGCGGTACGACTGGCGGGCCATCTTCCGCTGCAACTTGCCGACCGACTCGCTGCGGACCAGGACCATCAGGCATCCGCCCAGCCCGGCCCCGCTGAGCTGAGCGCCCAGGACGCCCTCGACGCTCATGGCCAGGTCGACCATGTGGTCGATCTCGGCCACGCTGCAGGCATAGCCGCCGGGCTGATTATACAACTGGGCCCGCTCCACGCGCTGGGGCTGTTCGCTCTGCAGGTCGTCGGCCAGGCGACGTAGCGCCGCGTCGCCGACGCGCCAGTCGTGGGCCACCATCCTGCCCGACGAGGAGAGTCGGGCCACCCGGTCGCCGTCGTGCGAGAGGCACATCATGCGGCCAAACTCTTCCAGGCGGCCCTCCCGCAACAGCTGGCCGCACCGCTCGCTGCGGGCGCACTCGGCCAGGCCGTAGAGCATAACGCTCCGCACATCATAACCGGCCGGCTCGCTATGCGTCTGGAAAATCCGCTCACACTTTTCGCGGTGCGCCGCCGACAGCTCCTCGCCCAACTGCTGGCGGGTCACCGAGGCCGGAAGCGACTGCAAGATCTCGTAGATCACGTGCGGGCGGACGTGCAGGCGTTCGGCGTTGAGGTCCCGCAGGTGCTCGATCAGATGGGCGAAGTGCGGGTAGCGGTCCAGGACCATCATCAGGGCGAACTCGTAGGCGGCCACCTTCTGGTTGAAGATGTCGCGGGCCCCGGCGCTCTTCCTGGCCTCGATCAGCGAGTTGAAAACCACCAGGCGATACTCATCGGGAATGCCCGGCACGTACTCGAATCGAAGGGGAAGAAGCGGATCCGCGAGACCTGGCTGCGGCGGCCGAACTTCATGGCTGCATGGTCGCCCGCCCCGCCGCGCGAGCCGACGTACCATTCGCCTTCGCCGCACAGGTCGACGAAGTCCGAGGCCGTCACGTCCAGACGGTTGCAGGCGATGGTCGCTTCGCCCGCCGCGACGACGATGGCCGAGGAACTGCTCAGGCCCGCGGCCATGGGAATGTCGCCGACCACCGCGGCGTCCATGCCGGTCAGTTGCACGTTGCGAAAGCTGCCCTGCAGGCGCAGGCAGGCGGCCTTGACGTAGTTGCTCCAGTCGCCCCCGGCCTCCAGGACCATCCGCTGCACGCGGCGCGAGTTGATGTAGCTGAGCCAGTCTTCCCAGGGCACGGCCGAGAGTTCCGCCGAGATGGAAAACTCGTGGTCCGGGAAAGCGCGGCGGTCGACGTTGGCCAGGCGCACCAGGTCGTCCTCCCGCGGGCCGGCCACCAGGAGCACCTCGCGGTTGATGGCCATGGGGTTGATGTAACCGCCGCGATGCTCGACGTGGCGGCCCATCAGGTTGACCCGCCCCGGGGCCCGGGTGATGATCGCCTCGCGCTGGGGGCCGTATCGTTTGGCGAACAGCCGCAACACCTTTCCGTAGGCGGCCTTCCGCTGGGCCAGCAGTTGCTGGTCGGCGCCGTAGATGCGGCGCATGGCGCGCTTCAGGGCCGGGCCGTTCTCGCCGAAAAGTTTCAGCCACTGGCTCACCTTGCGGCAGGCCCTGGGGTCCATGCGGCGGCCCTTCCGCCGACGGGTCGCGGCAGCCGTCTTCTTCTCCCGGGCCTCGACGGCCGCCTCGACGGCCACCAACTGGTCCGGCGTGTTGAAACCGAGAATGTCCTGCGGGTCGTCCAGGACCAGGGCCCGGACCTTCCAGCGGGGGTTGCCCGAGGCGTCGCGGCCGGCCAGCAGGTGGGTCACCACGTCGGGCAGGTAGAGTTCGCCCTGGGCGGTCCGGCCGCTGAGCCGGGCCAGTCCCTCGGCCAGGGCCTCCGGGCGGAACAGGTAGAGGCTCTCGTTGACGAACTTGCCGCGGCGCAGGGCCTGCTCGCCGGTGACCGGGCCCGAGGGCGTGCGGATGGTCCCGGCATCGGCGGGAATGAGTTTCCGCAACTCGGCCGCGGGGACCGAACCGCCGCCCTCCAGGAGCTTGGCCAGGGGGCCCAGCACTTTTTTCATTTTGCTTTCTTGAGACAGTGTCCGGGCGACGATGCGGCGCAACGCCTCGCGCTTGACCGACCGCTTGCCCTCGGCCGCCGCCAGCACCCGGGCCAGCACCCGGGCCCGGTCGACGTCGGCCTGCTCGGCCAGCCACAGGACCCGCCCGCCGGGGCCAACGGCCACCAGCCCCTGGTCGGCCCCCGGTTTGCGGCTGACCACGAAGACGGCGTCCGAGCCGGTGCGGTGGAACTCGTCGGCCAGTTGCCCGAACACTTGCGGGGCGATCACCTTGTCGCCCATGCTGACCAGGACCGGCCCGCCGAAGCGCATCCGCTCCAGCGGGGCGAAGCCCACCCGGGCGGCGTCGCCGGTGCCCCTTTGCTCGCCTTGCAGGACAAAGAGCGTTTCGGGGTAGGCCCGGCCGACGGTCCGCACGACGTCGCCGGCCAGGGCCCCGACCACGACGACCACGGTCTCGCAGCCCTTGTCGCGGAGCGAACCGATCATGCGGTTGATCGACGGGATGCCCGCCACGGGGAAACAGACCTTGTGCCTGGTGGCCGAGCCCATGCGCGTGCCCTGTCCCGCGGCCAGGAGAATCGCCGCCATCGCTTGGTTGGTCGATTGGTCCATCGTTTCTCTTACTCCCACTCAGCGCAACGCGTGGATGCTTTTCAGCCGCCTTGCGGCTGTTCGTAGGGGCGCCCCTTGTGGGTGCCCGCGAATGCGGGGCTGTTTGCTCTCGCGGGCGACCGCAAGGGTCGTCCCTACTCGGGCAGGCACAAGACCTGCCCCTACACGACAATCAGGCCGCTAAAACACCCGCCCCTCGGGTTTGAAGACATTATCCGCGCGGCCGTTCCAGCTTGCATACTGGCGGTAGCCGGACGTGATGCCGTGACAGGTCTTGCCGATCTTCAGGATCCGCTGCATCGGACACTCGGCCAGCGGGTAGCGGCGCCACGAGTCGCCGTCTATCGGATCGGTGTACCCCTCGCTGCGGAAATAGTCAATGGCCGCCGCCTTCAGGCGAGCCTTGACCTCGGCGGCCGCCGGGTCGTCGGCCCGGTTGGCCAGTTCGTCGGGATCGTCGATGTAGTTGAAAAGCTGCTCCTTGCCGTCGGCGGCACAGTACATGTACTTCCACCGCTCGTCCATGGCCAGGTAGAGGCCGTGGTCCTTCTCGTGAAACTGGGCGACGAAGGTGTCGCGCGTCCGGGCGGACGGATCGGCGGCCACCTCCAGCAGGTTGACGCCCGGGCAGGCCTCGGGCACCGGCAGGTCGGCCGCGGCCAGGAAGGTCGGCAGCAGGTCCACGTGGCTGGTCAACTGCTCGCGCCGCTCGCCCCCCGGAAGGCGGCCCGGCCAACTCACAATGAGCGGCACGCGCCCCGGCCCTTCGTACCAGGAGCGTTTGCCCCACGAGTGGTGGTCGCCGAGGAACTCGCCGTGGTCGCTGTTGAAGACGACCAGGGTATTTTCCCTCTGCCCGGTCCGCTCGAGGGCCTCGAGGATGTGGCCGATCTGCAGGTCGACCTGGCTGATGGCGGCCCAGTAGTGGGCCTTCTGGGCCTGGACCAGGTGGTCGTCCGGGTCGCGGTCCATCCACTTGCCGACGTTCTGGAGGTTCTGCCACCAGTTGCGGCTCTCCTTGCACCCGGGGCCGCGGGCCGGCAGCGGCATCTGGACCGGATCGTAGAGCGTGTTAAAGGGCACCGTCGGATCGAAGGGCGGGTGCGGCTTGATGAAGCCCGTCCAGCAGAGCCACGGACGCTCGCCCCGAGACTGCTCCTCGATAAACTCGACCGTCTTGCGGCCCGTCCAGGTCGTGGTGTGCAGCCGATCGGGCAACTGGCTGACCTGCGGAATGTAGTACATGTGGCTTCGCATGCCGTGCGGCTCTTCGGCCCACTGGAAACCGGCGGCGTGAAGCTCGCTCAGAAACTCGTCCTGGTCGACCTTGCCCGGAATCTCTTCCGAGAGCCACAGCCGCTCGGCGCCGAACCCTTCGCGGGGGGGCTTGAAGTGCATCTTGCCGATGCACTGGGTCATGTACCCGGCCTGGCGGAGAATCCTCTGGAAGGTCGGCACATCGGTCGAGTAGTCGAAACTGTTGCCGAAGCAGCCCGTGCGGTGCGGCGGCAGGCCGGTCATCATGACCGAGCGGGCCGGGACGCACTCCGGGCTGGCGGAGTAGCAGCGGTCGAAGACCACGCCCTCGGCGGCCAGGCGGTCGAGGTGGGGCGTGAAGATCTGCTCGTTGCCACAGCAGCCCAGGGTGTCGAAGCGTTGCTGGTCGGTGATGATGAACAGGATGTTGGGTCGGGGCATTGTGAAACCTTTCCTCTGGCGTCAGAAGCGCAGGATGTCGCGCATCGAGTCGACGGTGGTGCGGATGGTGCGGCCGTCGACGCGCTCCACCGTGCGGCGGTTCATGTAATCGTCCACCATGTCGGTCCGGTACATGGTCAGCTCGACGGTGATCGGCGTCTGGAGCACCACGGGCTCGATCTCCTTGGCCCTGGCCAGGGCCTGCCTGACGCCGTCGGCAATTCGTTTGCGGGCCACTTCGCCGCTGACACAACTGGCGGCATTGCGTTTGACCGCGTGCTTGACCTCGGCCGTCACCAGGCCGGGGAACTGCCGGGCGGCTTCCTGGCAGCCGGCCCGGTCGCCGCTGCAGAAGACAAAGGGCACGCCGAAGCTGGCCGCGTAGAAGGCCTCCTGGGCGATCTCGCCGTACTCGTACTCCCCGCCGCTGGAGGGCGAGACCTGCTCGGGCTTCCAGATCAGGCTGATGCCCTCCATGTCCGTAGCCACATAAACATTCATCCGAATCCCCCCATTTGGTCGATAAACGCTAGAGCACGTCCGGTCTGCTATCGGTCCAACCGCCACAAGAGCGGCAAGAATGATTCTACCCGTCCGGAGCCAGATTTCCAGCCCCTATCCGGCCAACAGGCCAGGCGGGGGTGCACGTCACGTTTGTAGGTAGATTTTTCATGCGATGGGTGGCTTGGGTGGCATGGGCTGCTTGTCAGCCCATGTCCTGGAACCACGGAACATGCGTCGCAAGCGACGCATGCCCCCCCCGTCGGGCCTGTTGACCAGACCTTGACTTTACCTACAATCTTGACGTGCACCCCACAAGCGGACATTTCCTGGATTTTGCTTGCCAAGCCAAAGGTGGTGCTGTAAGAATCGTCTCACCCCGTATCAGAATCGTCTCACCCCGTATCGCGGGAAACATGTCGCACTTGAAGCGGAAAGGAGAAACCCATGTTGAAGAAAGCATTGGCGCCTGTCCTGTTGGTGGCAGTCTTGGCGGTCCTGTCGGCCCCCACTTGGAGCCAGGAGAAGCCCGCCGCCACGCAGCCGGCCGGCGGCGAGGCCAGGAAGCTTGGCTTTGACGGCAACGAAGCCCTGGCCGGCTGGACGATCACGGGCCAGGTGACGATCGACAAGACCAAGGGCCGCGCGGGCCAGGGCGGGGCGCTGAAGATCGGCCCTGGCGGCAAGGCCCTGCTGAAGCTCCGCGACAAGGACGCCTCGGGCAAGGTCGAGATCTGGGTGTATGACGACGGCACCAAGCCGGAGAAGGTCAAGGCCAGCCGCGTGGGCCCACGATGGGGCCTGGTCCAGAACGACGGGAAGCTGCTGGCTGTCGGTATCCTGTACGCCGCTTACCTCGGCGGCGACGAGGGTTACACCGCCACCGCCTGCGACGGCAGGAAGTGGTTCGACCAGTTGTTCTGGCTGAGCGTGAACCGGGCGCCTGCCGGCTGGCACAAGTGGACGCTCAACTTCGACGCGGACAAGGGCGTCCAGCTCCGCCATAACGATAAGGACATCAGCCCACGCCGAGTCGACCCCAACAAGGCCGGCTTGAAGGGCTTCAGCGCCATCGCCATCTGGGGCGATAGCGGCAAGGGCCAGGGGCAGACGATCTGGGTGGACGACGTGTCGGTGACGCTGGGCGGTCCGGCGAAGTTTGTGCCCAAGGTGAGGCCGGTCGCACCGACGGTCGAAGGTCCGAACCCCTGGGTCCCCTCCGACCGGACGGTCGCCATCTACACGAAAGACAATCCGCCGGTGACGCCCAAGCCTGAGGAACTGGCGCTCAGGACGAAGGTGAGCCAGTACGGCATGACCTGGACCTTTGACAAGCCGACGCGTGTGGGCCAGTTTGTCAACGGCGATTGGTACGTCGTGGGACCGGTGACGGTCACGGCCATCGATCCCAAGCCGCTCTACGGCGCCGAGATTCCGGATATCGAACTGGACCGCAGGGACCTGGATCGGCCGGTCGCGCAGCGGGTCCGCAACGGCTTCATGCTGAACCCTCCGGCGGCGAAGAAGGTCTCCTACGACAGCGGCGTCCGGAACTGGTTCGCCCCCTCGCTCATCCAGAAGCTTCCGGTGGCGATGAAGCCCGGCGATTCACTGGTCTCGACGATCAGCATGCCCATGGGGCTGGTGCTGCAGGCCCAGTTGAAAAACAAGATCCAGCGCGGCAAGGGCGACGGCAGCCCGATTCGCACGGCGGCGGTCCTGACCTGCGTGTCCGCGCCGCAGCCGGCGGACGCCTTCCGGCCGGGGTTCTGCGACCGGCAGCAAAAGATCTACCTCTCGCGGAACCTCAAGCGCGAGCTGCTGCCCACCGCCGCGGCGACCAAGAGCACCCCGAAGATCGGGCTCTACGTCCGCTTCACCCAGCGGCCCTGGGTGGGCACCTGCTTCTTCGGCTTCGAGGGGCCGGTGGAGAACATGCCCCAGTACGCACGTGAGTATGGCCGCGTCGCGGGTATCTCTGCCTTGCTGCTCTGCACGGACCTGAAACCCGCGCAGAAGGAACCTCTGCTGGTCAACTACATCCAGGTGGGTATCGACCTGGGGGCTATGATCCGCGCGGGGCATCCCGGCTTTGAGGGTTTCGGCGGGCACGGCAGCGGCCGCAAGCTGCCTATCGTCTTTGCCGGACTTCTGCTGGGCGACGACCAGATGGCCAACATCAACAAGTCCTTCCCCAAGGTGAGCTTCGGCGAGGATGAGCAGACCGCCTACGGAGACTGCTGGACCGGGGCCAAGGTGGTTTTCACCGGGCATAGAGGCATCAACCAGGCGACCGGCGTAGCCCGGCCGGGGACGGGCCCCTATGAGCACAGGCCGCCTTCGACGTGGACCGGCGGCGACCTCACCAGCGAGTCCTATCGCCGGTGCTGCACGAGCATCGCTTGGGTTGCCCAGGCCCTGGCCCTGCGCCTGATGAAGGCTGAGAAGGCCTGGGACCACGACGCCTTCTTCGATTACGTCGATCGATGGATGTACGAGGACGACGCCGAGTTCGTCAAGACCATCAAGAAGGCGACCGGCAGAGACTACTCCGCCGACTGGGCGCGACAAGGGCAGACCTGGGATGCGTTCGTCAACGAGATGTGGGCGAAGCACCGCCCGACCTGTGCCGCGCCAACCGACGGCTGGAAGCAGAAGCACGACGACAGCTATTACCGGACGGCCATCGAGAAGTTGCAGAAGAAGTAGGCCGACACCAGGCCCAAGGAGTAGAAGACTGTTTCAAAAACACTCGAATCAGGAGGGGGCTCTTGGTGAGGAGGTACTGCCTACTTGACACCTCCCACAAACAAGTTTGTGTACGTGTTTAGGCTCTGTGCACCAGGTTCAACCTGGGCCACAATGATCTGCGGACCCCGAGGCACGAGGCCCGGGTGGCTGGCTGCGTGCGCAATCCAGCTCAACTCTAAGGAGGAACACTCATGGTGCGGACGCGGTGGATGGTTCTGGGCCTGGTGGCGGTAATGGTCCTGGGATCGGCGACATGGGCCGGGGAAAAGGAGAAGCCGGAAGACAAGCAGAAGGCCAGGAAGAAGTTCAAGTTGCCCGAAGCCGTCGCGGCGGCCATCAAGAAGGAATTCCCGAAAGCCAGGATCGAGGACGTCGAGAAAGAGCGCGAGAGCGGCTTGCTGCTTTACGAGGTGGAGCTCGAACAGGGCGAGGACGAGATCGAGGTCGAGGTGTCGTCCGGCGGCGTCATCATCTCGATCGAGATGGAGATTCAGGTGAAGGACCTGCCCAAGGTGGTGGCCGAAGCCATCAGGAAGGAAGCCGACGGGGGCGAGATCGAGGAGGTCGAGAAAGAGGAAACCCGGGCCGTGATCAAGAAGAACAAAGAGGGCCAGCCGGTTCTGGCCAAGCTCCCTAAACCCCGGATCGTCTTCGAGGCCGAACTCGAGAAAGGCGACGCGGAGGCCGAAGTTGGAGTCGCCGCCGACGGCAAAGTCATCAAACCCGCCAAGTGGAAGCAGGATGACGACGACGACGATTAGGCCGCAGTGAAGCACCGGCCAGGCCGGGGGCGTCCGCCAGGAATCAAGCCGCCGACGGCAACCACGCGGGTTCGTCGGCGGCTCTTGTTTTCATCAACCGCTGGCGCCTAATCTGCCGGGCGCGCTCAGGCGATCTCGACCAGTTCGATCTCGAAGGTCAGGGCCTGGCCGGCCAGGGGGTGGTTGGCGTCCAGGGTCACCTCGGTCTCGCTGACCCCGGTCACGGTCATAACCATTTCCTGTCCGTCGTCCTGCTCCGAGCGCAACTGCCGGCCGACCTCGGGCTGCAGACCGGGGGGCAGTTCCTCGCGGGGGACCGTCAGCAGCAGATCATCGTGGCGCGGGCCGTAGGCCTGCTCGGCGGCCATGGTGGCGGTCCTGGACTCCCCGACGCCCATGCCCAGCACCGTGCTTTCAAAACCTTCGATCAGTTGGCCCTGGCCCATCGTGAACTCCAACGGGTCGCCGCCGACGGAACTGTCGAACACCGTCCCGTCGTCGAGTTTGCCCGTGTAGTGAACCTTGACCGTGTCCCCGTCCTTTACGCTCGCCATGGCGCCTCCTTCTGTGTTTGGCGGAAATTGCGAAGGGCCAGCATAGGCGGCCGGCCTTTGTCCGGCAAAGGAAAAGCCTGCCCGTCCCGCATTTTGTTGGCCTGGGCCTGTCGGGCAAAGTATAGTTTCGGTCTTGAAAACCAAGATTCTTTTGCAGGAGAGTGACCATGCCGGTTCTTGACATGCCCTTGGACGAACTGAAGACCTACCAGGGCTCCAGCCCGCGGCCGGACGATTTCGACGCCTTCTGGGATAAGTCCCTCAAGGAGATGCAGGCCATCGACCCGCAGGTCGAACTGCGCGAGGCCGAGTTTCAGGTCCCCTTCGCCGAGTGCAAACACCTGTTCTTCGCCGGCGTTGGCGGGGCGCGGATTCACGCCAAGTTGCTGCGGCCGAAGAACGCCGACCGACCCCACCCGGCCGTCGTGATGTTCCACGGCTACTACGGCGACTCGGGCGACTGGTCCGCCAAGCTGGCCTACGTGGCGGCGGGGTTCACCGTGGCGGCGCTGGATTGTCGCGGCCAGGCGGGTCTCTCCGAAGACATTGGCGGCACGACGGGCCCGACCGTGCGCGGGCACATCATCCGCGGTCTCAACGACGGCCCCGAGAAGCTCTACTATCGCCAGGTCTTCCTCGACGCGGCCCAACTGGCCCGCATCGTCATGGCCATGGACGACGTCGACGCCGACCGCGTTGCAGCCGCGGGGGGCAGCCAGGGCGGCGGACTGGCGCTGGCCTGCGCCGCCCTTGAGCCGCGCATCAAGCGCGTCGCATCGGACTTTCCGTTCCTCTCGGACTTTCGCCGCGTGTGGCACCTGGACCTGGTCAAGACCGCCTACTGGGATCTGCGCTACTACTTCAAGATGTGCGATCCCCTGCACGAGCGGGAGGACGAGGTGTTCAACACGCTCGCCTACATCGACGTGCAGAACCTCGTCCCGCGAATCAAGGGCCAAGTCTTCATGGGCATTTCGCTGGTCGACGAGACCTGCCCGCCGTCGACGCAGTTTGCCGCCTACAACAAGATCACTGCCCCCAAGTCGATGGCCCTGTACCGCGACTTCGGCCACGAGGCCCTCAGGGGCCACCCCGACCGGGTCTTCCAGTTCCTTGGCCGCCTGTAACCGGAAGCCATGCCGGGCGGCTGCTTGTACGCGTTTGGCGAGGGGTGTCATGCACGGCATCCCCCTGCGGTCAACATTATGCATCAAGCGTTTTCCCTTTGGCGCAGTTTGATGCGTCGTGTGGCGTCGATGATGAACTTGGCGGCGACCCAGAGGGCGACGCGATGGGGGCGGCGGACCCAGGCCGGCAGTGGCCCGAGGCCGCCGGCGAAACTGGTGACATTGCCGAAGGATCGTTCGATGGCGGTTCGGGTGGCCATCAGGTATTGGCCGGTCTTGCTGGCCAGCAGGCGTTTGGCCTTCAGCCGGTGTGGCGAATGACGACGGTGGCCGAGGGCCTTGGCCCGGCGTTTGGTCTGAGCGATCAAGTGGATGCCGTACCGGGCGGCGGCCTCGTAGAGATGGTTCTTGTCGTACTCGGCATCGGCCATCAAACAGGTCTGGGGGATGGTTTTCAGGAGGTCGACCGCTTGATGGTGTTCGCAGAGGTTCATCGGGCCGAGTCGCCAATCGTCGATGGCCCCGTGTTCATCGACGATGCAGACGAGTTTGTATCCTCGGGCGATGGAACCAGCGGCGTGGCCGAACTTGGCGTCGGGGTCTTTGCTGCAACCTCCGACGGGCAGTGGTTTGCCGTCGACGAACTTCAGGAGACTGCGGGGCAACTGGTCTCGTTGGGCGGCATAGAGGACGGCCAGGAGTTGCTGCACGGCGACGGTCCGCAGGCGACGACTCATTTGAGATTGGCTGATCAGCGGCCGGGGCCGCAGGTCGGTCGGCCAATGAGCATGGCCGGAAGATTTCTTGACACAGCGGTCGCGGTGGGCTAGAATTCGTGGCTTGTCGCCCCTGGTGGCGGACAGAAGTGCTACTGACGAAAGGAGATGCCCGATGGGCTTCAGCCACAAGACACCGCGTAACAGCTACATCAAGCGCAAACGGCAGTGCGGGTTCCGCAGCCGCATGAAGACCCGCGGCGGGCGGAAGATGATCAATGCCCGTCGCCGCATAGGCCGCAAACTGCCAAACGTCTGAGTCGGCGGCCTCTGGGCGGCAGGCTATGGAATCTCACGAGGACGTCCCCGACCGGGCGTCCTCTTTGTTTTTGCGACTGCCAAGGCAGTTAGCCGTTGACAGCGGCCGAGAAATGGCTAATAAGGGCCGCTGGCCGAGATCGCCCCGGCGGCTTGTCCGGGGCTGGCGGACGCACCGTGAAACGAATCTTATGGAGAGAAGACTGATGGCAAAGAAGCTCAAGGTCGGTTTGATTGGTACTGGCGGCATCGCCCGGGCCGTGCATCTTCCGGGATGGCAGAGTTGCGAGCGGGCCGAGGTCGTGGCCTGTTACGACAAGGACGCTTCGCGGGCCGAAGCGGTGGCCGGGGACTTTAACATCCCGCGGGTCTACAAGAGCCTGAAACAACTGTTGGCCGACGGCCAGGTCGAGGCGGTCGACATCTGCACGCCGAACTACGATCACAAGAAGTCCGCCCTGGCCGCCTTCGCCGCAGGCAAGCACGTTTATTGCGAGAAGCCGATCGCCCTGAACGGCCGTCAGGGCGCCGCGATGGTTGCCGCCGCGAAGAAGGCCCGCCGGAAGCTGATGATCGGTCTGCACAATCGCTATCGCGGCGAGGTGCGCTGCATCAAGGCCCTGGCCGAGGCCGGCCGCCTGGGCAACATTTACTATGCTCGCGCCCTGAGCATCCGGCGGCGCGGCGTGCCGAGCTGGGGCGTTTTCGGACAGAAGAAGCTCCAGGGCGGCGGCCCGCTGATCGACATCGGCGTCCATTCGATCGACATGGCCTGGTACCTGATGGGCAAGCCCCGCCCGGTCGCCGTCAGCGGCAGGTTCTACGAGACCATCGGCAACACTCCGGGCCACATCGGGGCCTTCGGGCCGTGGGACTGGAAGACCTACGACGTGGAGGACTTCGCGGTGGCCCTGGTCCGTTTCGCGGGCGGGGCGACGATGATGGTCGAAAGCGCCTTCTGCGTGAACCTGCCGGAAGACAAGTTTTCGGCCGAGATCGTCGGCGACAAAGGAGGGGCGACGGTCAGCCCGCTGAAGGTTTCCCTGGAAGAAGAGGGTTACCTGATGGAGTGCCACCCGCAGTTCGTCAAGGATCCCGTCCAGCCGCACGC
>JAACEH010000234.1 GCA_011682595.1 Anaerolineaceae bacterium | reverse complement strand
CGGGGTAATTCATTTGACGATTCGGGCCGGCCGGACTATCATACCCTGCTGCGCCGGCGGTTGGGCAGGGGACGGCCAGGAGCGTCGAAAAAGTCGGGGAGGAGCCATGGCACGCAAGCAACCGCAGGCTCTTTTTGAGGTCTACAGGACCTTCAAGGGGATAGGCTCGCCCAGCCCGATGTCCGACGACGAGCCGCCGCCGGTGGAGCAGGGGCCATTTGTCGAGGGCGACTTGCCCGGCAGGAGCGCCGTCAGATTAACGGCAGGGCAGGTTTTTGCGGCCGTGGTGCTGATTGTCCTGGCCCTTCTGGCGGCTCTGTGGGCCGGATACACGATCGGTTACGGCAGATTGCAGTCGCTGGACCGCCATCTGCCGAGCAGCGATGAGGTGCGGCAAGGTCCGGTGCGGTCGGATGTTCTGTCGGCCACCGGCCCGGCGACGATCGGCGAGGATTCGTTCGCATACGACCCGAACGCCGAGTTGGCCGGCAAGGAGCCGCAGAAGTCGCAGCAGGGACCGCAGAAGGACGAGGGCGGCGGCGGGGTCGGCGAAGGGATCAACCCGGCCATCAGCGGGCCCTTCCGGGTTCGGATAATGAGTTTGCCGGTCAACCACCGGGACACTCAGGAATCCCTTCGGCAGTCGCGATCATTTTTGGGGGAGCACGGGATTGCGACGGTTGTGGAGTCCCGGGGAAGTTCGTATTACTTGTACTCGAAGCAGACTTTTCCGTCTGATACGCACGAACAGGCGGTAGCGCTTCGTGATCGGATCAGGCAGTTGGGCGACCAGTACGCCCGCCGGGTCAACCGGACGAACGAGTTTCGCGACGCCTATGTCGCCAAGAGGCCATAGCCTTCGGGACGCGTGGGCACAAGCAGGAGGAGGTCGGTTAACGATGTCGATTGACAGGGGGCTCAAGCCGCGTAACGCGCTGGCCCGTCACCGCAATGTGCTGAGCCGCGACGAGCGAATCGCGGCCTTGCAGGAAATCGAGCAGTGGGACGACGAGGCGTCAGTCTTCGGTCTTCCGAAAGTCGGCAACCGCAAGGTGGTGGTCAAGAAGGACAAGGTTGAGGCCACGGCAGAGGAAGGGGCCGCCGTTGAAGGCGAGGCGGCCGGTGAGGCTGGGTTGGCGGCGGAAGGTGGGGCCCCGTCCGGCGAGGCGGCCAAGTCGTAAGCCTTGTGCCTCGGGCGAAGTAAGAATCAACCGAAGCGATCGAGCCGCGCCGCGGTCATCCGGCGGCGCGACTTGTGTTTAAGCGTCCTGTCGCCGTCGGCCGGCGGAAAGGAAGGGCCAAGAGTGATAGCTCAGCGAATGAATCTGATTGATTCCTCCGGCATTCGCAAGGTCTTCGACCTGGCGGCAAAACTCGAAAGTCCGATCAACCTGTCGATCGGGCAGCCGGACTTCGACGTGCCGGAGCCGATTAAGGACTCGGCCATCCAGGCCATTCGCGAGGGCAACAATCGTTACACCCAGACCCAGGGCACGGCCGCCCTGCGCGAATGCCTGGGCGACCTGCTGAGCCGGCAGTACGGCCTCGATGATCCGCCGCTGCTGGTCACCAGCGGGGTCAGCGGCGGGCTGCTTCTGGCCCTGATGGCGACGGTCGATCCCGGCGACGAGGTGCTGATCGGCGATCCCTACTTCGTGATGTACAAGCACCTGGTGAACCTGCTGGGCGGGCGGCCGGTTTTCGTGGACACCTACCCGGACTTTCGCCTGACGGCCGAGCGCATCCGGCCGCACATCACCGAGCGGACGAAGCTCCTGTTGCTGAACAGTCCCTGCAACCCGAGCGGGGTGGTCATGACGGCCGAGGAAATTGATGCCGTGCTTCACCTGGCGGCCGAGCACAAACTTCTGGTGCTGACGGACGAGATCTACGAGCTGTTCTGCTACGACGGCCCGCACGTCTCGGCCTACGGGCGTTACGACAACACGATCATGCTCAAGGGTTTCAGCAAGACCTACGGCATGACCGGCTGGCGTCTGGGCTATGCGACGGGTCCGGCCGAGATCATCCAGGCCATGGCTGTGCTGCAGCAGTACACGTTTGTCTGTGCTCCGAGCATGGTTCAGTCGGCTGGGCCGGTGGCCCTGTCGACCGACATGAGCGAGGCCCTTGAAGATTTCCGCGGGCGTCGCGACCTGATCTACGACGCCCTGAAGGACGACTTCGAGGTCACCCGTCCCAGCGGCGCGTTCTACATTTTTCCGAAGGCCCCCGGCGGCCGGGCTGCGGAATTTGTGACCGAGGCCATCAATCGCAACGTGCTGATAATCCCCGGCGACGTGTTCAGCGAGAAGGGGACGCACTTCAGGATCAGCTACGCCGCCAGAGGCGAGGTGATCGCCCGTGGGGCCGAGGTGTTGTGCAAACTGGCCCGGGAGATGAGCTGACAGGGGGCGGGGTATGATCAGGGCCGTTTTTGGCTTGCACTGGCTGGTTGGCTATGCTAAATTTAGCGGCTCTGAATGGTGACCGGGGTCCAGGCGTCCGGAAAATATTGGTAAACCGGGCCTCGGTTGATACAATAAATCCGCCAAGAGCGAGAGCAGCATGAAATTCTATCTGACTGACCGCGTTCTTGAACTGGAAACTGGCAAGCGGATCGTGGCGGTGAAGAATCTTTCGCTGGCCGAGGAGTATCTGCAGGACCATTTTCCGTCTTACCCGGTTCTTCCCGGGGTGCTGATGTTCGAGGCCATGATTCAGGCTGCGGCCTGGCTGCAGCGGGTGACGACCGACTTTGCCCAGAGCATGGTTGTTCTGCAGGAGGCCAGAAACGTCAAGTACGGGGCTTTTTTCAAGCCCGGCACGCAGATGGTGGTGACCGTCGATCTGGTCAAGCACGAGAGCGACGGCCTGTGGCGTTTCAAGGGTATCGGCAAGACGGACGAGCAGACGAATGTCCAGGGGCGGTTTACCCTGCAGGCGCTGAACCTGGCCGACGACGATCCGGGCCTGGCCGAGACGGACAGTAGAATCGTAGCCGCTCTTCGCCGGCGATGGGCGTTGATAGCTCCGCATCGCGCGGCGGCGGCTTCCCAATGATGAGGTTCCTGTGGTCGGGCGTGTTCGCCCCCGGCGGCAGGATACAGGAATTGTATTGACGATCAGGAAACGCTCCTGGAGGTTAGTCGCATGGCTTTGAGTCCGGATGAGATCTTTGAGAAGGTGCGTGAGGCGATGGTCGGGGCCCTGGGGGTCGATGAAGACGAGGTTACGCCGGAGGCCACGCTGACCGGCGATCTGGGCGCCGAGTCGATCGACTTTCTGGATATTGTCTTTCGGCTGGAGAAAGAGTTCGGCATCAAGATTCCGCGGGGCGACCTGTTTCCGGACAACCTGTTCACCGACGAGCAGTATGTCCAGGACGGCAAGCTGACCGAAGCCGGTCTCCAGGAGCTTCGCGTTAGGATGCCGCACGCGGATCTGGCGGAATTCGAGAAGGACCCCGACATCCAGAACGTGAACAACCTGTTCACGGTGGGCATGATCTGCAAATACATTGAGTCAAAGGTGGCCGAACCGGCCAGTTGACCTGTGGCTAATTTTCGTCCGCGTCGGACCGTCGCGGCACTTGTCGGCATTGAAACCCAAAGCATCGGCGGGTAGGAAAGAAGCGCCGATGGGCTCTTGGGTTTCAGTTTTT
>JAACEH010000233.1 GCA_011682595.1 Anaerolineaceae bacterium | reverse complement strand
CAGGAATGTCCGACCCGGTGGTCCTACGGCACAGGCAAAGCTAAGGCAGCCGGGCGATAGGGTCGCGATGGAAACGTTTCGGCCTCCCGTGTTTGGAAAGGAGATTCCTCGTGCCGATCCCGCCCAAAGAGGCGTTGCGGATTGTTCTCGAGAAGGTTCGCCCCCTGCAACTTGTGACCAGCCCCTTGGCTGAAGCAGTTGGTTACTGCCTGGCCCGGGACGTCCGGGCCGATCGTGATCTGCCACCGACCGACCGTTCGGCGATGGATGGCTACGCCGTGCGGTCCGTCGATGTCCGTCGATGTCCCTGCCGGCTCGAAGTGGTTGGCGAGGTCTCGGCCGGCAGCGGCGACAGGCCGACCGTTGGCCGTGGCCAGTGCTCTGGAATCCTCACCGGCGCGGTGGTTCCCCCAGGAACCGACGCGGTGGTCAAGGTGGAAGAAACGCGTGAGGCCGACGGTTTTGTGAACATACTGCGGCCGGCACGCCGCGGCCTCAACATCCGCAGACGGGCAGAGAATGCCCCTAAGGGCACGGTGGTGCTGCCCAAGGGCACGGTCCTAGGGCCTGCGCAGATAGGTCTGGCGGCGATGGTCGGCCTGACCACCGTCAAGGTCCGTCGAATGCCCACTGTGGCTGTCCTGAGTACCGGCCGGGAACTTCGCGCCGCCGGACAGAAGGTGCGTCCGTGCCAGTTGCGAGACGGCAACGGGCCGTCGCTTGTGGCGGCCCTGGGCATTGCCGGTTGCCGAGACACAGTGTGCCGCATCGTTCCCGACGACCCGGACGTACTGGTCGAAGAACTCGCTGCGGCGCTCGCTGCGCACGACCTAGTCGTCATCACAGGAGGGGTGTCCGTCGGCAAGTATGATTTCGTGCCGCAAGCCATCAGGCGGTGCGGGGCAAGGGTGCGCTTCCATGGAGTGGCCATCAAGCCGGGCAAGCCCCAACTCTACGCCACGCTTCGCGGCAACAGGCACCTGTTCGGGTTGCCGGGCAATCCGCTCAGCGCGCTGGCCGGCTTCCATCTGTTCGTGCTGCCGGCACTTCGGCGGTTGATGGGTGTCGATGCGAACCGCTGCCGCCCCTTTGTGTCCTTGCCGCTGACGCGCGGCGTACGCGTTTCCCGGAAGCGCACAGAACTGGTTCTGGCTCGACTGGCCTGGGGGCGCGGCGCTAAGGGCCTCGTCCCGCTTACGTCGAACGGCTCGGCAGACCTTGTTTCGGCGGCCGATGCCGATGGCGTGTTCCTGTTGCCCGGGGATGTCAGGCAGATTCCAAAAGGGGCGTTAGTGGAGTTCATTCCATGGAGGCCGATCTTGTGAGCGTACCTGCACTTTCACGGACTGTCTCTCTACGGCTCAGCGTTACGGACCGTTGTCAGATGCGGTGTGCTTACTGCATGCCGGCCGGGGGCATCGAGAAGATCCAACGGCAAGACGTTCTGTCATTCGAGGAGATTGTGCGTTTCGTTCGCGCGGTCAGGTCGCGCTTCGCGGTCTCGAAGGTTCACATCACCGGGGGCGAGCCGCTGGCCCGTTCGGGCATTGTTGACCTGGTGGCGAAGCTTGCCAACCTGGGCCTGGAGGACCTGGCCCTGACCACCAACGGGCAACTTCTGGCCGACATGGCCGGGGACCTGAGGCGGGCCGGACTGCGGCGGGTCAACGTCAGTCTGGACAGCCTCGATGAGGCTACCTACCGTGCGGTGACCCGGAACGGGCGCTTGCAGCCAGTCCTCGAGGGTATAGAAGCCGCTCTGCGGCACGGGCTCAACCCCGTCAAGCTCAATACCGTGGTCCTGAAAGGCCTCAATGATCACGAGGTCGTGGATATGGCTCGTTTTGGCCTGGCCTGCGGCTGCCCGGTTCGCTTCCTTGAGTTGATGCCTATCGGCTGCGCCGCAGTCTTTGACGATCTGTTCGTCCCCAGCCGGATTGTGCGCAGTGGTCTTGAAAGAGTCCTGCAACTCAGGCGGCTGCCCCATCAACCGGGTGCAAGCAGCCGGAACTTCCTCGCCGTGGACCGTGAGGGACAACAGGGAATCGTGGGCTTTATTTCACCCAATACCGAGCCCTTCTGCCAAGGCTGCAACCGACTGCGCCTGACCAGCGAAGGGCGGCTCATATCCTGTCTGGCCCGCGGCCGCGGCCCTCGGATACGAAGTTGTCTTCGCGGCCACTCGGGCCTCCAGCGGCGGCGGCTGGTTGAGATTATCGAGCAACAGGTGGCCGGCAAGTGCGACCGCGCGGGCTACGACACGCCTCGTTTCATGGCTGCCGTCGGGGGATGACGACTTGTCCGCGCCGAGTATGGCAGACACCGTTCCATCAACGCTGACTGGGCGGGGGGCTCACAGCTTCATGCGCTTTGTGGCCGCTGAAGCGGCAGGCGGTCTGGGCGATATCGGCACGTTTGTACCCCTGGTGCTGGGCCTGGTCAGCATCGTCGGGTTCGATGCGGCGACGGTCCTGCTTTTCGCCGGATTGGCGACCATTTACTCGGGCTTGAGGTTCGGCTTGCCCATGCCCGTGCAGCCGATGAAGGCCATTGCCGCCATTGCTATCGCCGGTTCGCTCTCCGTCCAACAAGCCTGCGCGGCCGGGCTGGCGGTCGGGCTGAGCCTGCTGCTGCTCTCGGCATTCGGGCTGACCTCGACGCTCAAGCGCCTTGTTCCGGAAGGCCTGGTGCGAGCCCTGCAGGCGGCCCTGGGTGTGAAGCTCGCCGTGACGGCGATACGAATCGTGCTGACCGCTCCGGCAACGGACTTGGCGGCCTTGTCCACCGGCGGGTATGAACTCATCCTGTTCCTGGCTGCGCTGGCGGCCCTGTTGCTCTTTCGCCGTCGGACGGCCCTGGTGATCTGGATTCTGCTGGCCTTTGGGCTGCTGGTGGCCTGGCTCTCTGCTACCGGCCAAGCACCCGCTGCGATGATCACCTTGTGGCGGCCGCGAAGTGTTTTCACTGACCTTTCAGCACTATCGGGAATCTGGCGCGGGGGGCTGACACAGCTTCCGCTGACGGTCCTGAATGCGGTCTTGGCGGCCTCCTTGCTGGCCGGGCAACTTTTTCCCGAACGCAAGGCAGGAACCACACCTACCAAGCTGGCCCTCTCGATCACCCTGATGAACCTGATCAGTTGCCCCTTTGGCGGCATGCCGGTTTGCCATGGCTCGGGCGGTTTGGCCGCTCACTACCGCTGTGGTGCCCGAACAGGGTGGTCCCTTGTGATTCTGGGGGCTGGTCTGTTTCTGGGGGGGTTGCTGCTGGGCTCGTTGGTCGTCTACTGGATGAGGATTTTTCCCCTTTCCATTCTCGCGGCATTTCTTACATTGGCCGGGTTGACACTGGTCAGAGCAAGCCGCTGTTGGAGCACGAGGCGGGTCCTGATCAGTGCTGTTGTTATGGTGGCGGCGTCTCAGGTTTTTGGCACGCTGCTGACCGGTTTTGTGTGCGCCGGCATTCTTTGGGCGCTCCTGTCGCTCGTTTCCCGACGCCGGGCGGAGGCAGGTCGATCCAACGAGTACCAAGAGAGGACTGACTGATGGCTCAAGGAAATGGCGCGGACGATCAGCGGCAGGACTTCACGCACCTTTCCCCTGGCGGCCGGGCACGCATGGTTGACGTGTCGGCCAAGGAGGTCACCCGCCGCACGGCCTCGGCGGAGGCC
>JAACEH010000232.1 GCA_011682595.1 Anaerolineaceae bacterium | reverse complement strand
GACGTAGTCGCTGATCACCAGGGCATCCCGGCCGCTGATGCTGTCGCCGCCGACGGTGTCGCCACCGGAGGGAATGCCCTCGGAGGCCCGCGAGGTGGTGGCCACCTTGGCCTTATCGCTCAGGGCCGGCTGTATGATCTGCCGGGCGTCGTCCACATTGATGTAATTCAACTGGTAGATCCGCGTCTCGACGGCCGCCTCCTTGAGTTTCATCTCCGCCAGTTGCTCTTTGGTGTAGATGTAGATGAAGTTGCCCTTCTGGAGATACCCGTAACCGTTGACCTCCAGAACCGCCCGCAGGGCCTCGTCCAGCGTCACACCGTACAGGTCGGCGGTCACTTTGCCCGTGACGTCTTTGCCGGCCATGATGTTCAGCTTCCGCTGCTCGGCCCAGAGTTTCAGCACTGACGAAAGGTCGGCGTCCTTGACGTTGAGCGTGATCGGCTCGCCCTGGCTGGCCTTGTCGGCGGCGGCTGCGTCGGCGGCCAGTTGCCCGAAACTGTCCGCCGTCTGGCCTCGGATCGTCCGGACTCCTGCCGCCGCGAATACCAGGGTTCCCAACAGAATAGTGTTGGTTGTTCGCCGCTTGTTTTTCTTCATCACTCTTTCTCCACTGTCGCGCGCACTGGGCCGCCGCTTCGTTCGCCATCCCCGGCCCCGGTTCCTTTACCTGCGGGCCCCTTCCTCATCGCAAGCTCGACTTCCGTTCCCCTCGCGCTGAGAATCACGCTCTGGTTGCGTATCTCTTTGACCTTCACAGCCGTCTCGATAACGACCGATCCCAGCTTCGCCCTGAAGACCACCTTCTTCAATCGGTCTCCGACCCCGTATCCCAGTCCGTCAATCATGGCCATCGGCGTCTGCCCGCCGAGCAAAGTGGCCTCCAGAATCGGAGCCTTCAGCACAAAATCCTTTCCCATCGCACTGAGAGTCACACTGCAGTCGCGGATGTCCATGACCACCAGTGACTCTGAGCGGCCGTTGATCTTGAACCGAATTCCTCCGTTGAGTTTCAAGGTCCAGCCGTCAATTACAGCCTCTCTTGGCAACCCGCTGGCCACTGTGCCCATCAGCATCATCGATTCCACCAGTTGCCGGATCGCCTCGATCTCTTCCGGGGTCGCCTGCTTGGCTTTCTCGGCCGCGGCGACTCCGGTCCGCACAAGGTCGTCCGCTGCCTTGCCGGTCCGCAGCGACGGGAACACCTGGTCGTCGGCAAGGAAAGGGTTCCTGATCGACTCAGCCACCGCCGCAGGCACCGCTTCCTGCACCACAGGCTCCGCTTCGCCGACACTCGGTCCCGCCGCCTGCTCGACGCGCCGTTCCCGCGACACCTGGTCGCCGGCAGACGGACTCGTGGAGGAAGCCTTGGCGCTTTGCACAACGCCCGCCGCGCTGCCGTCCCGACGAAGGATCCCCAGGCCGATGATTGTGATGGCCCAGACAACCAGCGAAACCACGACCAGGATGACCAGGAACAGACGCTTCATGGCCACTGAAGCCCGGCCGGCCAGCAGCATCTTCCACGCCGAAAGTGGTTTTTCCCTCGGGCTCATACCTTCTCCTTACCGTCGCCGGTGGCAAGCTGCACCGCCTGCTTGCGCCCATTTTCCGACGCCGTCTTGCTGCTGTGGAATATGACCACTCGCATCACCATGCGGACCTTCCCTTCCTCTCCCGGCAGCGAGATCATCTCCAGTTTCTCGACCCGAATGATCCGCTCCAAGTTCTCCAGGCGGTCCAGAATCCGGAAGCCGGCCTCAAACGGAGTCTCGAAGGTGATCTTCAGCGGCTGCTCGACATAGCATTCCTTGCTCTGCGGCCTCCCCGGGAGCACTTCGCGCTGCTCGATGCCCGCCTCCGCCAGGAGGTCCGACACCCGCCCCAGAAAGCCCGCCACCCCCGCTTCCCTGGGAATGCGCGACAGGTTCACCTGATAGTCGGCCACCATGCTCCCTACCTTCTCACGCAAGTCCGGCAGACCCTGCGACTGAAGCAGCTTGAACTTCCAATCCGCCCGGGCTTCATCGAGTCTCTTCTGGGCTGCCTTGGCCTCTGCGGCATCGGGCACGTAGAACAGTCCCGCAAAGCAGGCCACCATCCCCAGGGCCACGCCGACGGCGATCCACTGGTTGCGGCTGGCCTGTTCTGTTATGGCTCCGAGGGTCATCGCATCCCTCCCGTCAATCGCATCAAATCCACCTCGGCGCCTTCCGGCACCACATAGAACGTGGCTGCAAAGACACGAACATTCATCTTCCTGAACATCGCGTCCTTGGAGAAAGCCAGTTGCCCTTGCTGGAACACTCCGCTGTCCGCCATCTGCTGCAGGAACCTGGCCAGCGACAGATCGTCCGCGGCAAGGCCCTCGACGCGCACCCGGTCAAACTTCTCGGTTTTCATTTCGACCTTGGCCCCGCGCTGAGGACGTTGCGACGTCGCCGGATGCTTCGGGACCTGACGCATCATCGTCTCGATCTCCAGGCGAGTCAGCAGTACCTGCCGGGGCAGCTTCTCGGCGATGGCTCTGACCAATGCCGCCCGGGGGCCGTTGCCCGCCAGTTCCTTGACCAGCTTCGCCTGGGCGGCATACAGCCGCTTCTGGTCACCCAGGTGCGACATCCGCTGAAGCTCCGCATCAAGCATGAGTGCCTGGGACCCGATCTGCTGCAACTCGGCGCCAAGCACCTTTATCCTGTTGCGGCTGTACAGCGCCCAGCAAACCATCGTCAGGGCCAGGACGATCAGCAGCCACATCCGCGTAAAACGCAGTCGCTGATTCAGGCGGGCCTGAATATGATGTTGTGGCAGAAACTCGATTTCCTTCATCGCTGTTTATCCCGCCAGCCTATGGCCAAGTCCGATGCCCCGGATGAAAGCCCCCTTGAGGCTCAGTCCGAAGGCGACCGTCCATTCGCTCAACATCCCGCGGCGGTCCACGTCCGCTCCCAGGTTCTTCGTGTTGATGCCCCGGAACGGCTCGCCGATGATCACCGGCAGACCGATCCGCTTGCCAAGCATCTCCGGAATGCCACTTTCGTGCGTCTCGCCACCGATGAAAGTCACATGGGCCGGCCGCTCGCCACGGAATGTCACGCTGTGGTAGCGCAGGCACTTGTTTATCTCCTCGGCCAGCTCCTCAATCTCCGGCCGTATCGCGTCGAACAGCATCTGCCGAACCTCGCGATCACACTGCTCGCCCTGCTCTGCCTCTCCCTCACGCGAAGACTTCAGAACCCTGTGCCGCAGGGCCGACGCCTCCGACAGGCTGAGCTCCAGACGAGAGGCCACTGCCGCGTCAAAACTGAGCGCCCCCTTGTTGATGCTCTTGATAAACAGAATGTCGCGGCCCCGGGTGATGATCACCTTCGTCGTGCCGCCCAGGTCCAGGTAGACGTTCACCTCGCCCTCGTCTTCCTTGCGCCGCAGGTAACGCTCGAAGGTGCGAAACAACGCGCAGTGTTGAGCGTCAAGCGATGCCGGCACCAGTCCCATGGCATGAAGCCGGGCCACGTGAGCCTCGATCGCCGCCTTGGGCGCCGCAAACAACAGCACCTCCAGGTATGCCTCGTCGCCCTGGTGAACCTGGCCGGCTATCATGAAATTCACCACCGCGTCCTCAATGTCGAACGGAAACTTGAACTTTGCCTCAGCAAGAACAGCGTCCTCCACCTGCGACTCCCCAACACACGGAATCCTGATGTTGCGGATGCTCACCTCAGAATCCATCAGGGCCGCAATGCAGTCCTTGCCCCGGAACTTGTGCTCCTTCAACTCGCTCATGATCCGTGAGGCCAGCAACGCTTCGCGACCTTCCTCGGCCATCCCCGTCATGTCCGGCAGTTCGGCCTTGGCGCAGGCCACCACCGAGAAGGTGTCCCCGTTGACCGCCAGCTGCACCATCTTCACGCTGCAGGTGCCGATATCGATGCCTATGGGCAGTATCTTCTTCACCTCTGGCAACTCCTATTGGACCGACACGGCCCCGGTAATCGGTTCTACCGTAACTGTCAGCGAAACGTTACCGGCCGCAACGACTATCGACCCCCCGGACTCCGGACTGCCGAAGGTGTCGAAAACAACGTACGGGTCGTCGTTGAAATCCGCTGAGCTGATCACCACGTTCGGCAACTGCAGCTCCTTCTGAATGTTCGTCTCGTAGCTCTGGCCCGGCCGTCCCGGATGCTCCAACGCCGTCAGCGACGCATAGTCGTCCAGGTTCTGGCCCGT
>JAACEH010000231.1 GCA_011682595.1 Anaerolineaceae bacterium | reverse complement strand
GAAGTTCGCCGGCCGGCTCGTCATCCGCAAAGGGCTGGAGTTCGACTGGCAGTCGCGCCACGCCGGCCGTACGGCCGAACTTTTGGCGCCTTATCAGTTCGACTTCCTGATCGGCTCGGTGCACAACGTCTTCGGCTCGATGCCCGGGGAGGCCCTGGCCCGCGGCTTTCCGCCGGATGAGATCTACCGCGAGTATTTCGAGGAGTTGCGAGCCCTGATCGCCACAGGTCTGCCGCACGTGCTGGGCCATCTGGACTATGTCCGCAAGGTCGGCCGGCGGCTTCCGGGCGACTACCGTTACGGCGACTACGATCGCGAGATGGCCGACATTGTCGCTCGCTGTGTCGAGGCGGGGATGGGGCTGGAGGTCAATTCCCGTTACGGTGACCGCGGCCAACCGGTGGTTCCCGGCCTTGACGTGTTGCGGCTATACCACGAGGCGGGCGGGCGGATGGTCACCCTGGGCAGCGACGCTCACCGGGCAGCGGCGGTCGGAGCGGGTCTTGAGCAGGCGGTCCGCATGCTCCGCGAGGCGGGGTTTACCGAGCAGATGACCTTCCGCCGCGGCCGCCCCGTTCCGCGACCGTTACCGTCGGTCGATTGAAGCCCCCCCTTGTCGAATTGGCGGTCGGGGAGTAGAATTCCTCTTATTGAGGCCCGAGCAAGTTGAACCGGTGAGGGAAAAACCAGTGGCCAAGGTCAACATTCTGACGAACATCTTTACCGAAAGCACCGGCTGGGTGCTTCCGGAGAAATTCGGCCACCAGATCGCCGCCGCTGATTCGCGGGTCAGACTGACCGTGGCCCAGGGCAGAGGTGGGTTCCAGAAGTTCTTGCCGCAGGCCGAGGTGATTTTCGGCCGCCCGCCGGTCGGCGACGATCTGAAGGAAGCCGCCAGGTTGAAGTGGGTGCAACTGGCCTCGGCCGGGGCCGACACCATCCTGACCACCGAATTCGCCGAGACCGACATCGTGGTGACCACCGCGGCCGGTGCGTCGCGGATACAGATTTCCGAGCATGTTTTCGCGATGATGTTGATGTTCGCCCGGCGGATGCACGAGTACCAGGCGGCCCAGGCCGCAGGACGCTGGGACCGGTCGGCCACCGAACGCGTGGGCGAGTTGTACGAGAAGACCCTGGGCATCGTCGGCCTCGGCAACATCGGCCAGGAGGTGGCCCGCAAGGCCAAGGCCTTCGCCATGCGCGTCGTGGCGACCAAGAGGGTGATCGACAAGGCCGCCGTGCCCGATGTCGACGAACTGCTGCCGGTCGACCAGCTCGACGATCTGCTCAAGCAGTCGGATTACCTGCTTCTGGCCATGCCGCGGACGCCCCAGACGACCGGCCTTATCGGGGCTCGTGAGCTGAGCCTGATGAAGCCCACGGCGGTGCTGATCAACGTCGGGCGGGGCCAGGTGGTCGACCAGGAGGCCCTGAGCATCGCCCTGCACGACGGCGCCATCGCCGGGGCGGCCCTGGACACCTTCGTCACCGAGCCGCTTCCGGCGGAAGACCCCATGTGGCGGATGCCCAATGTCATCATCACGCCGCACACGGCCGGGGCGACGCCGCGATACTGGGAACGGGCTACGGCCCTGTTCTGCGAGAATCTGGCCCGCTACCTCGAAAATAAGCCCTTGCGCAACGTCGTTTCGCGGGAACGCGGATATTGATCGGGGCCTGAAAAAAGACTGGTTTTTCCTGGAGCGATTCGACATTCCGCGGGTTAACATGGACTGCAAGGAACCGTCTCTGTTCTGATAGGAGACCGTGACCATGAAGGTCCGCCATATCTGTCTTCTGGCTCTCTCGATGTTCGCTCTGCCGGCGATTTCGGCTGTCCGGGCCGGCGATAAGGGCGAGTCCGGATCCAAACCTGCCGCCAGGGCCGGGCCGGCGACGGCGGCAATCGGCGCCGTGCAACTCAGGGCGCTGAACACGAGCAGGATAATGCTGTTCCGCCGCATCTTCGGCAGTCGCTGCTCAACAAGGGTACGTCGTTGAAACTCGGCGCCGCTCTCCGGCGCCTGGGAGCTGAATGTCGCGCCGCAGTATCTGCACCGCGTGGCTGCAGCCAGGATGGTCTGCTTGCAGGAGGGACATTCCTTCTCTTCTTTGCCCCAGTAGGCCATCGGGATTTCCAGGTCGCTCAACTGCTCGGTTGGCGGCACCTGCGAGCACCCGTAGACGGCGCAGCCTCCGTTGTACTGCCAGCATGTCGTGTGATAGGCCGCCTTGCAGTCCGTGCAGGGCGTGGTCGGCTCGCCCTGAGAGATCGGGCTCTGGCAGATGGCACAGACCGCATCGCCGACACCATGGGTCGTCGCCCGGAGCAGGAACGACAAACATGGCCACCGGGAAACGAGTCTGGCTGTACCACTGATGAGGAACGTAGACCCCGATCTCCTGTCCGACCTTCAGCGCAGAAAGGTCCACCGGTTCGTTGGTGCCGTCGGATCGCAGGAACTTGGCCTGCGACGTGATCCAGACTTTCTCGTCGTTGACCTTGACCCACCCGGTCCCGGTGATCTCGAGCATGAGCCTGCCGCCTCCGACGTCAATGGTGTCGGGCAGGGCTTCCGTGACGTTCAGCTCCTCGATCGGCCCCTGGATGTAAAGCATGTCGTCGAAGAATGGCTCGAGGATCGCCCAGGCCAGCCCGGCGCCCAGCAGGCTCGACCGTCCAGAAAGACCGGGATCCTCATGTCGTAGCTTCTCAGCTTGGGCGGTTCCACCGCGCCCGCATAGTGGGTGTAGATGTTGTCGCCGATCAGGTAGATCACCCCGAAGGCCACGATCATGCCGATGATCATCAGGAAGCGATAGTGGGTGGTTCGAAGGTCCTCCACTGCCTGAAGGGCCTGGCCGAGGCGGTCCTCCACGGCCCGCAACGATTTGGTCACCTGTTCGCCCTGCGGGGCACCGTTGGCGCCCTGCGAGGACGAAGCGCCATCGGCAATGCGGCATTTCCGCTCGCGACCGTCCACCCAGAAGCGCGACACGTGCTCGATCCCGCCCTTGGTGTTGACACACAAGGCTTCATCGCCCCCGAGCGGGTCGGTGATAAGGGCCACCTGTCCCTGGCCGGCGAAGAAATTCTCCTGGATGAACAGGTCCATGTCGGAAAAGGCCACGCCATGCTCGACCGACGTTCCGCGGACGGCGGCTTCCACCGACACGTACCTGCCGTGCTCGTCCTCACAGAACTCGCCGGCCAGGACGCCGCAAACCTCGGCCTCCAGACTTTCCTTGGCGTGAGCGACCAGGTCGGCGTGGTGGGCGTTCCACCTTCGGCCGTCGCCTGGCGGGCCAGGAGCGAGCACGAACGTCGCTTGGCCAGCAGGTCCCAATCGGCCTGGCCCATCGTGCACTCGTAGCAGGCGCTCTCGGGAGGCGAAAAACCCCGGACTATGCCGGTCAGGACATCGATGCCGCCGTCGACCCACAGCCGCCCGACCTGGGCACATGCGCTGTTGACGAAGACCCGCGCTTCGTGCGGGCGCGAGCTTAAGGGCAAGTTGCCGGAAGTGCAGATAAAAAGGGCACTTCCGGATATCTCCGAAAGTGCCCTGAACTCCTCTGGCGGAGAGACGGGGATTCCCCCGGGTACCCTTACGAGTACACACGCTTTCCAAGCGTGCCCGTTCGGCCGCTCCGGCATCTCTCCGGGTCGGCACACAGTATAGCATGGCGGCCCGCAAAGACAATCCCGTTTGGCCGGCAACGGTCCGTCGAAGGCTGCGCCGTTCAGAAGCCGCCGGCGGCGATCCTTGCCTCCTGTGGCGGCAAGACCGGCAGATCGCGCCTGAGGTCGCCGTTGAAGTCGCCCTTGATGTAAGCCCGTATGTCGAGCGAGGAGCCGATGTCTTTACCGTCCGGGCCGGCCCCTTTGGCCGGGCTGTCATCGGCCAGGCGAAGATCCCAGGCAAAATCGGTCTTCGAGCCCCAGTTGGCGATCGACTGCATCGTCGTCGGCGGTTTCTTTAGCGGCTTGTCGACGACGATGTAGTCCGGCCCGGTCTCCGTCACCTTGCGGACCACGCCGTCGAAGTCCAGCTCGACGTGGTCGCCGACGGTGAACAGGGATGCGCCGCCGTGCAACACAAACTTCGTCGTCGTACAATCCTGGACTCTACGGTAGTCGGTCACGGCGATGCCCTTGGCCGCATTGCGGAACTTCGGGTCGGCCCCGCTCAGGACGACCCGCTGGCCCGCGGCCGCCTTGGGATGGTTCCGGTCCACCGTGTAGACGGCGGCCCCGGCTGTTGCCGCGAAGATCATCACAAACGCCAATGCCGTGCCGATGAGTTTCATGTCCTGTTCCTTCCCAATGGATAGGTTGCCTTGGACCTTCGCCGGATTAAACCCCACGAGTTCCCGGCATTATCGCACCAAGGGCGGCGCAGAAACAAGGGGGCGACCCGCTCGAAGCAAGCCGCCCCCGTTCGTGCTGATGCGTTGTGGACGGCTATTTCCTGCCCAGCATGTCCAGGGCCTTGCGGGCGATGTGCTCGGCCGTCAGGCCGAAGACCTTCATCAGCTCCCAAGGCATGCCGCTCTCGCCGAAGGTGTCGGGCACGCCCATCATTTCCAGTTGCAGCGGTTTGGTGGGGTCCTTGCGCTTGAAGGCCGCCGCGGCGACGAGGTTGCCGAAGCCGCCCACCTGGTGTTCCTCGACGGTGATGATCGTGCCGACCTCATCGGCCGCCGCCGCCACGGCGGCAGTGTCCAGCGGCTTGACCGTGTGGATGTTCAGCACGCGGGTCTCGATGCCGTACTCCTCCTTGAGCAGCCAGGCGGCCCGCATGGCCTCGGTCATCACCGGACCGCAAGCCACCAGGGCGAGGTCCTCGTTCTCCGAAACGTAGGCTGAGGCCAGTTTGGTTTCGAAGGCGTCGATGAACTTTTCGGCTTCGCCGCGGTAACGGATCACGTTGGCCTTGCCCCACTCGAAGGGCGTGTCGTCGGTGCTGATAAGCGGAGTGGCCTCGCGGGCGAAGCGGATGTAAACCGGCCCCTCGATCTCCAGCGTACCGGCCAGGGTCGCTTTGCGGGCTTCGACCGCGTCGGCCGGAACAGAGAGGTTCATGTTCGGCAGGCAGGCCATGAGGCTGATCTCCTCCAGGGCCTGGTGGGTGGCCCCGTCCGGGCCGACGCTGATGCCGCCGTGGGCCCCGGCGATCTTCACGTTCAACTGGCCGTAACAGATGGTGGTGCGAATCTGGTCCCACGGCCGCCCGCTGGCAAAAACGCCGTAGGTGCCGGTGACGGGGATCTTGCCTTCCTTGGCCAGCCCGGCGGCCACCTCCATCATGTTCTGCTCGGCGATACCGACGCTGAAGACGCGCGGCAGGCGCCTGGGGTCGGCCTTCTCGAAATCGGTGATCTTGATCGAGTCGGAGATGTCGGCATGGATGGTGACCACCCGCTCGTCGGCACCGGCCTCGGCCACCCCGCGGCCGAAACCAGCTCGCGTCGGGTCCATCTCGGCCTGCATGGCCTTGGTTTCGTTCCACCAGTAGTTCTTCTTGAAGGTCGGCACCTGGGCGTCGATTCGCTTGGTCACGCCAGCCTGGTAGTCCTCGGCCGCCTTGAGCAGGGCGTCGACATGCTCCTTGGTGACGCTCGGCACGGCCAGGTCGGCCAGGGCCTTGTCCAGCTCTTCGCGGCTGCCGGTCGCCTTGCCGTGCCAGCCCGCGACGTTCTCCATGAACGAGACGCCTTTGCCCTTGACGGTGTCGGCGACGATGATGGTCGGCTTACCCTTGACCGTCCGAGCCTCGTCGAAGGCGTCGTGAATCTGCTGCGGGTCGTGGCCGTCGATCTCGATGACGTGCCAGTTGAAGGCCCGGTACTTCTCGGCCAGCGACTCGACTTCCATGACCTCGGAGACCTTGCCGTCGATCTGCAGGCCGTTCTTGTCGAGGATCGCGCAGAGATTGTCGAGCTTGAAGTTGGCTGCCGCCATGGCCGACTCCCAGATCGAACCTTCCTGCTGCTCGCCGTCGCCCATGATGACGTAGACGCGGTAGTCCTTGTTGTCGAGCCGGGCGGCCAGTGCGTCGCCGACCGCCACGCCGAGACCCTGACCCAGGCTGCCGGCCGACATCTCCACGCCGGCCAGTTTCAGCCAGTGCGGGTGGCCCTGGAAGGGGCTGTCGTAACGGCGAAGGGTGACGATATCGTCCATCGGGAAGTAGCCCGCCTGGGCCAGTCCCACGTACAGGGCGGGGGCCTTGTGGCCGGCGCTCCAGAACAAGCGGTCGCGGTCCTCCCACTGGGGATTCTTCGGATCGTGGTTCATGGCGTGCATGTACAGGCAGGCCACCACGTCCATGATCGACAGCGACCCGCCGGGGTGCCCGCTCCCGGCGGCATGAATGGCAATCAAGGCATAAGCCCGCATCTCGTCGGCCACGGCCTTCATTTTGCTGACATCGACTTCCACGTTGGTTCCCTTTTCCTGGTCAACGATTCCCATAACTAACCTTTCCTCCCGAGTCTGATCTGTTGCCCTGGGCCGCGCCGCCACAGGGGCCTCGCGCGGCCTGTGAATTCGTGCGGATACAGGCTCCACAGCCCCTCAGGATAGAGAAAACGGCCGATTTGTCAACCTCCAGCGAATGACCGTCTACAACAACTTTTTCAGTTTGTCGTACGCCTCGGCCCATTGGGCGGTGTCGGCCGGCTCGTAGAGAACTATGGGGAAACTGCGGCGGACCATCTCCCGGCCCTCGGCCAGGGACTTCAGTTCGCCCGTGGCGATGGCCTGCATCATGATGTTGCCGATGGCCGTGGCCTCGACCGGGCCGGCCACCACCGGCCGGGCCATGGCATTGGCGGCAAACTGCATAAGGAGCTTGTTCTGCGTTCCGCCGCCGACAATGTGCACCTTGTCGAACTTCCGGCCGGTCAG
>JAACEH010000230.1 GCA_011682595.1 Anaerolineaceae bacterium | reverse complement strand
CCCACGTCGAACTGCGAGGCGAAGTAGGCGCGGTTGGCCAGGGCGTAGTACCGCCGCCAGAGGCGCCGCTCGATGGCTGGCAGCTCGGCCGGCGCCTCGGCCAGGCGGTCGCGAATCCCCCGCGGGGCCGCGGCGATGATCTCGCGAGTCGTGCCGGCCCGGGCCGCCGGGGCGATCCACGAGGCCACGCGGCCGGTGGCCAATTGCGGTGCCGCCAGGCCAGCGATGACCCCGGGCTCCAGGTTGTGATTAACCCGTCCCCGCAGGATGAACATCAGGTTGTAGAGCGTCGTCTCGGCCTCGGCCAGGTCGGCCAGGGCTACCCGGTCGGCTCGGCCCAGGGCCCGGTAGGCGTCGCCCAGCAGACGGAAGTACCCGCGGTCCAGTCCCGCCTCGAGGTAAACCGGCAGGCCCGATTCGTTGAACATGGCCAGCGCCTGGCGGGTCGATTCCCTGATTAACCGTTCCGGGATGCCCTCGACCAGTTCGCCGACCGAGTTCAGTTGCGAAGGCTCGAATTGCAGCCAGCGGAAGGGCTCCGGGACGGCGATCTCGGGAAGTTGCTCCGGCGGTTTCGCCAGGCCGGAAACTTTCACTCGCAGCCAGAGCTTCATGTTCTCGATCTGCAGCCGAGCCACCAGGGCGGCGAACAGGCGGTCCCGCGGAGGCTTGACGTACCGCCAGACCTGGGCCACCGCGCCGGCGAAACGTTCGACCAGTCGCCGTTGGAGGGCCATGTGTCCAGGGATGACCTCGCCCGGAAACAACTCGTTGGCCAGTTCGGCTATCGTGCGGTGCCGCAGCAGGGAGGTCAGGCGGTCGCCCTCGTACATAAAAGAGTGCAGGGCCCGGCTCTTGGCGATGATGAAGTCCAGATCGGTTTCGATCTTGGTTAGCACGGTCGCACTTCCAGAGGGCGGATAATCACCGTCTTACTGAACTTATTGGCCGAGCACAGTGCGGCAGACCGTCTCGACGGCCTGTTCGATCTCGGACGGGCTGACCCGAAGGGCGTCCTGCAACGACTGCCCTCGCTGATCGAGCATCTGTGCCTTGTCCTCGAGGGCCTTGGCCTCGGCGGCCTCGACCAACCGGGCCGCCTCCCGGCGAGCCGCCTGCAGAGATTCCTGGCGGCGCAATTCGCCACGCTGCTGGGCCTCGGCCACCAGAAGCTTGGCCTCACTGCGGGCCTCCTTGAGCAGCCGGCGGCCTTCCTGCTCGACCTCGAGCATTTTCTGTATGATTTTCTCCATGGCCACTAACCCCGTCAACCCAAGGTCTCTTCGGGCGACAACTGCTACTCTTCCGACTCGATCAGGGCCAGCAGGTCGGCCTCCGACTCCGCCTCGATCAGCTTGCGATAGAAACCCGGTATCTGAAGCAGCCGGGCGATCTCGGCCAGGGCCTGAATGTGGGGGCCGGGATCGTCCACCCGGGCCATGATCAGGAACACCAGGTGAACCGGCTTGTCGTCCACCGAGTCGAACTCGATGCCCTGGCTGGAGATGCCCAGGGCCGCCGTAAGGGTCTCGATGCTCTCGTGCTTGGCGTGGGGAACCGCTACGCCGCTGCCGATGCCCGTGGTCTGCTGCGCTTCGCGCTCCATCACCGCCTCGATGGCGCCCGAGCGGTCGGACAACTTGCCCGAGCGAACCAGCAGGTCGACCAACTCCTCAATGGCCTCTTCCTTGTCGGTCGAAACCAGACCCACCTTGACCGAGGAGGCGTCCAGTATGTCCCGTAATCTCATCGCCGCGACTCCTGTACCCGGTTAAGACAAAAGCGGCCGCTACTGTCCTCGACCGCCTTGGGCATTAGTGTAACCAAAGCGGGTCTGATTGCAAGGGCTAAGCCGGACCGCTCCCGGGGGCCGGCCGCGGCCTTGCCATCCGGCTAAAACCCGGTAGAGTCACGGTGTCAAACACCGCGTCAGGTCGCCCCGGAGGGGTTGTCTTGAGGGGGTCTTGCCATACCGTAGGGAGGCCATAGCTCTGATCTGTCGTACGTTGGGAACAACGGGATCCGCGAGCAACTGAAGCAGGCCCGCCAGGTGCTCGACAGGAGTCAGATCGCGTGACAACAAGCCCCCCGCACGGCGGGGGGATGCTGTCATGGCCGGCAGTGTATCGCGACCGCGTGGCCCGGCAAGCGAAAAACTCATGCGCGGTCAGTCGGCCGGGCCTTCGGCCACCAGCATATCGCCGACGCCGGCTGTGCCTCGGGCCCGCAGCAGGGTGCCGCGGGTGGCCCCGGCCGGGGCGGCAAGTCGAACCCGCGTGCGGACATAGTGCTCCTGGAAGCCTTCGGCCCACGGCCCGTCCGGCGGTTGGTCCCGGCCCGTCTGTTCGACCAGAATGGTCACCGTTCGGCCGGCCAGTCCGGCGGCAAAGCGGGCGGCCAGCTCGTGGCCCAGCTTGCGAAGCCGGTCGCTGCGGCTGCGCTTGACCTCGGCCGGAACCTGGCCGGGCATCTCGGCCGCGGGCGTGCCGGGCCGCACCGAGTAGGGGAAAACGTGCAGCCGGCTGAAGCCCGCTTCGCGGCACAGGCTGCAGGTCCGCTCGAAGGCCTGGTCGGTCTCGCCCGGGAAGCCGACGATGAGGTCGCTGGTCAGGGCCGCCTGCGGCAATGCCCGGCGAATTCGCTGCACGTGGCGGAGAAATTCGTCCGACGTGTACGGCCGTCGCATGGCTGCCAGCACCGCGTCGTCGCCCGACTGCAGCGGCAGGTGCAGGTGCGGGCAGATGCGGTCGGGCCGCTCGGCCATCACCCCGAGCAGGGCGTCGTCAACCTCGACCACCTCGATGCTCGACAGTCGCAGCCGTCTTGGGTGGCTTGGGTGGCTTGGGTGGCTTGGGTGGCTTGGGTGGCTTGGGTGGGCCGGACGGTCCAGGTCGACCAGCCGTCGAAGGAGGTCCCCCAGAGCGCCGGTCAGCGAGAGGTCTTCGCCGTAGCGACCGAGGTGAATGCCCGACAGAACAATCTCGGCGTGTCCGGCCTCGCTCAGGCGGCGCACCTCGTCGATCACCTGGCCGGCCGGGCGACTCCGCATGACCGGCCGCACGTGCGGCACGATGCAGTAACTGCAGAACTGGTCGCAGCCGTCCTGTATCTTGACGAAGGCCCGGGTGTGTCCGCTGAAGTGGGAGATGCCGCAAGTGGGCAGACGGTTCCCCGAGGCCAGTTCCTGGGCCAGGCGGCGGCGCAGCTCGTCCTTGTCGGCCAGGATGAGCGAGATGCCGTCGATGGCCCGCAGACGCTCACGCTCGGGCCCGGCGGCATGGCACCCGGTGACGATGAGCCTGGCCCGGGGATTGTCGCGCCGCAGGCGGCGAATCGTCTGTCGGCACTGCCGGGCCGCCTCGGCGGTCACCAGGCAGGTGTTGACCACCACCAGGTCGGCCTCGGCCTTGGCGCCGGCCCGCCGGAGTCCCGCCCGGTCGAGAAGCTCTTCGATCTCGCGGGTCTCGTACTGGTTGACCTTGCAGCCAAGGGTTTCGGTGCGGTAGGTGGCCATGGGGCGGTCAGTCTCCGGCTCCGGTGGCGGGCTTGTCCGGTCCGGGGCCGGGGTCGCCGGGGTTTGCAGCCCCCCGGGTGGGCAGGCAGGCGACCATGATCGTTCCCTGGGGGCTGGTTCGCTCAATGTCCAGCGACCCTCCGGCCGCCACCGCCAGGCTGCGGGCCACCGTCAGGCCCAGTCCGAGTGTG
>JAACEH010000229.1 GCA_011682595.1 Anaerolineaceae bacterium | reverse complement strand
GTTGGCGGGTCACGGTCAGCCTGACCGACATGGCCGGCAACGTGACCACGGCATGGTGTGAGGTCCTGGTCAAGGCGGCGCCGCGAGTGGCCGAGGCGGCACCGGAAGAGACGGCCGACAACAAGTTGACAGTCGTCTCCCCGCTGCAACCTATGGTCGAGCCGACGACGCCCACCCAAGCGACAGGTCCGACGACAGAGCCGGGCGGTGACGACCAGGCGCCGGAAACTGAAGCCCCGGCCGCCGCCCCGGCGGTGCCGGGCGACAGGCAACTGGAACCGGCCGGGCAGGTGCTGGCCCGCGAGCGGATCGCCGTCCTGGGCAGTCGCCTGCTGAGCATCGGCTACACCTGGGACACCGAGCACCCGCCGCAGCGCATTGGCCTGTGGGTCACTTCCGACGGCGGGCGAACGTGGAAGCTCGATCACGTCGCCGAGCGGCTGACCGGGACGTTCGTTTTCCAGGCTCCCGCCGACGGTGCCTACGGGTTCCGGACGCACCGCGAGTTGGGTTCCAGCACTTGGGGCAAACCGCAGAGCGGCACGGCCCCGGAGCGCGAGGTTATTGTTGATACCGTGGCCCCGAAGGTCGAGTGGATCGGCGCCTTGGTCGCACAAAGCACCGAGGCTCACGGCATCGCCACGGCCCGGGTGACCGGCCAGGCGACGCTTCGCTGGCTTGCCGTCGACGAGAACCTGGCCGAACGTCCCGCTCGCCTTGATTACCGGGAGTTCGGCAAGACGCGCTGGCATCTTCTGGCGGCGGACCTGCCGGGCGACGGGAGCTACCAGTGGTCGCTCCCCGAGGGGTTGTCGGGCGACGTCGAGGTCCGCGTGACGGTGGCCGACCGGGCGGGCCAGATAGCGGCGGCCGACCTGCGGTTGAAGGTGGTGCCGCCGGCCCAGCCGGCGGACCCCGGCCCTGACACTGCCGCGACAAAACCTGATGAGAAAGCGATTGCCGAGGCCCGGCGGGCCTACGCCATGGCCACGCTGGCCCGGCTGCGGGAGGATTGGGCGGAGGCCGAACGGCAACTGAAACGGGCCACCACGCTGAATCCCGATCACAGCCGGGCCTGGGTCGACCTGGGCGGCGTCCACGCACACAACGGCCAGTGGGACCAGGCGGCGGCCGTCTATACGCGGGCCGTCGAATTGCAGCCGGACAATTCCAACGCTCTGTTCGGTCTGGCCCGGGCCCAGGTGGCTCGCGGCAACAGCGGCGGCGCGATGCGGGCCCTGGAATCGCTGCTGGCCCGCCGGCCGACCGACGGCGACGCGCTGGTGCTCTACGGCGACCTGCAGTGGAAGGCCGGCCGTCGGGACGAGGCCCGCCAGAGCTGGCTCAGGGCGCTGGATGCCGGCGGCGGAAGCCAGGCCAAGCTGGCGGCAATCCAACGGCGACTGAAACTGAAGCACTGAGACGTTTCTTGGAATCATGCGGCCCCGGCTTGCGGACGGCCGCCTTTGGGCCCACGGGACCCCGAGTCATGTACTACTCGCATCTGCAAGGGCATCTGAAGTCCGACCACCTGAAGCCCGTCTACGTGGCTTACGGGAACAACACCTTCGAGATTCACGAGGCGGTCACTCAACTCAAGGCCCGCGCCGCTCGCGACGGCGATCCCGCCCTGTCGGTCGTCGAGTTCGGCAAAGATCGCCGCGAACTGGGCGGCGTGACCGACGCCCTGCTTTCGGTTCCGATGTTCGTCGACTCGCGGATGGTCATCCTCCGTGAGGCCGGGGAGTTCATCAACCGCCATCGTAAGGCCCTGGAGAAATACCTCGACAAGCCCAGTCCGACGGCTGTGCTGGTGATGACCGTCGAGCGCTGGAACCGCAAGACGAAGCTGGCCAAACGGGTGGAGTCCCTGGGCGGCGACGTGGCCTGCTGGGCGCCGCGGCGGGAGTCGGACCTGATCGGCTGGATACAGTCCCGGGCCCGGGCTTCCTGCAACAAGCAGATCTCTCCGGGGGCGGCCCAACTGCTGGCCGACCTCTGCCAGGGCGAGTTGTCGGGCATCGCGGCCGAACTGGCCAAGCTCGATCTTTACGTCGGCCAGGCCACGGCCATTACCGCCGAGGACGTCGCAGCCGCCGGCATGGGGTTCCAGGCCTACAGCCCGTTCGACCTTTGCGACAAGCTGGCCGACGGCGACCGCGACGGAGCGCTGCAGGTGGTCGAGGCGCTGCTGGCCGAGGGCCTGCCCCCGGTGGTGCTGATCGGCACGTTGCGGAGCACGTTCCGCCGGCTTCTGGAAGCCCGCCTGATGGCCGAGAGCGAGGGGATGGCCGCCGCG
Source organism: Anaerolineaceae bacterium (assembly GCA_011682595.1). The sequence continues at coordinate 1,411 of JAACEH010000229.1, read as the reverse complement.
GTAGCGAAGTTCTCGTGGAACCCGCAGCAGCGGGACTCGTTTCGCCGGCGGCTGGAACGTTTCCCGGCCGACCGGCTGGTCAAGGCCCACCGGCGGCTTCTCAGGGCCGACCTGGAGGCCAAGACCAGCCGCTACCCGGACCGCCTGATCGTGGAAAGCCTGCTGCTGGACCTGTCGCGAGAGGGGGCCGGGCACGCTGGGCAAGGGGTGATGCCATGAAGAGCCGATGGGGATTGATTGCAGCCGTCGTAGCGGTGCTGGTCCTGCCGGCGGCCCACGGCTGCCAGGAGAAGCGATCGCCGGTGGCCGAGATTCCGCCGCCACTGCCGCGATACCTGAGCCGCGAGCACGCCGAGAGCAAACCGCCCGCCGCCGGGACCGGGCAGGAGACGACCGCGACGCCGGAGGAAGTTGCCGAACAGATTCGCGACCTGGAGAAGGTGCTGGCCCGGCGCACCGCAGAGGAAGCCGACCGCAAGGTCAGGATCGCCCTGGAGGTTCCGATGACGGCCCAGGAGCCGATCCGGCGGCTCGACGACGGCCCGCCGCAACGAACGCCTCCGAAGGAAGAGGGCCGCGTCGCCCTGACGGCGATCAAGCCGGTCGGCAATGAACGGGCCGGCGACATCGGAGCGGAGGTTCCCGTCCCGCTGTCGGTGGAAGATTCACGCGGCGCGACCGAACTGCCGCCACCGGCCGGTGAGACGAGTGCCGAGAAGGCGACGACCCCGGTGACGTTGGCCAGGTTGACGAAGCGCTACGAGGCCCTGGCCCGAGGCAACCCCAATGACGTGGAGATTGGCCGCACCTTGCGGTTCCTCTACTTCCTGAGCGGCGAGGACGAGAAGGGTCTGGAGGCCATAGGCGGGCTGAGCGCGTCGCGACAGAAACTGTGGCGCGACCTGATGTGGACCCTGATCGTGGCCCGCGACCGGATGCCCGGCGCGAGCTGGGCGGACCATGCCGCCGAGGTGCTCGACGCCCTGGACGAAGTGCGAAAAACTCTGGCTGAGGAGGCCCCTCTTGAACTGGGCGAGGTGCGGTTCTGCGAGAGCATACTGCGTTTCGGCGACTATACTCCCGTGGCGGTCAACCGCTTTCAACCCGGGCAGAAAATCCTGCTGTACAGCGAGGTCAGCAACTTCGTCAGCACCAAGGAAGATGACGGGGCCTACCACGTGCGTTTGTCCCAGCGGCTGAGTCTGCAGAACTCCGCCGGCCGGGAGGTCTGGCGTCACAATTTCCAGAACATCCACGACATCTGCCGGTCGGCCCGCGAGGACTTCTTCCTGGGCACAACGATTCCGCTGCCCGGGGACCTGCCGCCCGGAAAGTATGCCCTGAAGGTGGTGGTCGAAGACACGGCGACATCCAAGAGCGTCGGTGCGCGTCTGGAGTTGGAGATCATTGC
>JAACEH010000228.1 GCA_011682595.1 Anaerolineaceae bacterium | reverse complement strand
TCCCATTGGTCCCGTCGACCATGGAGAGTTTGCTGTCGGCGACGGCGGCGCCGCGCAGACCTTCGGCCCGCTGTGTCTGTACCTTTGCCATGACTGGGTGCTCCTTCCCTTGTTGTGGTTTCTGCGGTCCCGGCGTCTGCCTTGCGCTCTTAAAGGCGGGCAGACTCTCACCGGGTGAAACCTGGGTGCCAGCCGTCCTGTCAATGGGGTCCGCCCACGGGACCCCTGACCTGCGCCTCAAAATGGACGGGCCGACAGGATTGCTCTTGCGATGCAATAGTATACCATAAACCGGCAGGATTTTCCACCGCCCGTATCGGGCTCCAAATGCACCTTCCCGGGCCATTCTCAGCCCGATTTCACCGCGACCACCGAGCAAGTGGAGATCGCCGGCAGATTTTTGGCACAGAGAACTTATCTCGATCCTGCAGGATAAAGATGTGCTTCGGGGAAATGACTTTACAATACCAGTTGCCGCCGTCATGATGTGAGATCGAGGGCGGATGGTTGATGGTTTTTCTTCTGGAATAGCTAATTGGGCAAAACGTTGTCGATCAAGAAGGTTTTTCATACGGGGCTTGGGAAGGTCTTTCGCGGGGATTCGCTGGACGTACTCCCCGAAAAACTGGAACCGAAGAGTGCCGATCTTATAGTCACCAGTCCTCCCTACGGCCTTGTAAGAAAAAAGGAATATGGGAACGCGGACGCAGAGGACTATCTGGACTGGTTCAAGCCGTTCGCGCAAGAATTTAAACGAATTCTCAAGCCCTCCGGTTCTCTGGTGATTGACATCGGGGGGGCTTGGATACAGGGTCAGCCGACGCGCAGCCTGTATCACTTCGAACTTCTGATAATGCTTTGCAAGGAGTTTGGTTTTCATCTGGCGCAGGAGTTTTTCTGGTGGAATCCTAGCAAGCTACCAACGCCTGCAGAGTGGGTAACTGTTCGTCGCCTGAGGGTCAAGGATGCCGTTAATTGTATCTGGTGGCTGGCAAAGACGCCATGGCCAAGGGCAAGCAACCGAAGAGTGCTGCAGCCATACAGTGAAAGCATGCGATCTTTGCTGAAAAATGGCTACAAGGCCAAGCTGCGGCCGAGCGGGCATGATATCAGCGAGAAATTCACCACGAACAACGGGGCTGCGATTCCTCCCAACCTGATCGCTTTGGCCCATACCGAAAGTAATTCCGCGTATTTAAGATACTGCGCAGAACGCGACCTCAAGCCTCACCCCGCCCGGTTCCCCGAGGAAATTCCGGAGTATTTCATAAGGATGCTGACGGACGAAGGCGACTTGGTCGTGGACCCGTTTGCCGGCAGTTGCGCGACAGGGGCTGCTGCGGAGCGGCTGAAACGTCGTTGGGTTTGCGGCGAGATTCGCGAAGACTATTTACTTGGCGCTTTGGGGCGATTTGCAACCCCCCCCCCCGCGCCAAGAAGGCAAACGCAAAGCAGGACTTCTTGTTTGCGACAAAGAAAGAAGCGAACGGCTACTACAAGATAGGCCGGCCGGACTTGCTGTGGAGCTCCTTGCCGGACAAACCTCTTCGAAAAGACGGGGGCCGCAAACGGCCGGTGAAGAAGCGGACAACATGAGGAGGGCACCACATGCCTGCCGTGCCTCGAGGGCGGATCATTGAAACGCTTGTGTGCTCGTTTGAAGAATCAGGCGTTTCAGCGCACTTGTTGTCGGGACAACGTTCAAATCCAGCGCGATTGCTGATTGTGGAACCAGGCGCACCACTTGAGGTCCACATTTATATCTGGACTCTGACCCGGGGTGGCCGTGCGAGCTTGCCAAACGAGTATCGAGTCCAGATGACAGGGGTACACTCTCCGCTCCCGTTGAACCCATCAGGCCCGACTCTCATCATGGGGTATGAACCTGTGCTGGACGTTCTTGCGGGATTCGACACATCAATGCACTGCGAATTCACCCCTGGCTCACCTTCCGTGCAGATTGATGTTGAAGCGCTCAGGCAGGCACTCACCGATGGTTTAGCGTTTGACCGGAAGCACAACGGCGAGATAGCTGCTGGGATAAGGCCCGACCACCTTATGACCTGTGTTTTCAGCGCAGACCGCATTCACAGATACGGACGGACCGCGACCAACTACGGCCTGCTGGCAAGGACTGTTCGCGGAGAAACTGTATCCGACAGCGACATGCTGCGACTGTCGCAGCCCCGAAAGCAGACAGTGCAAGACGTGCGCCGCTGGTCACGCGACAGCCGCTTTCGTCGCCTTGTGTTGCAGGCGCATGAGCATCGCTGTGCTGTCACGGGTATTCAGCTGCGGTTGGTCGACGCTGCCCACATATTGCCGGTCGGAGCGCCCCAAAGCACCGATGACGTGGCCAACGGGCTTGCTCTAAGCCCGACATACCACCGTGCCTACGACCGCGGATTAATCTTTATAGACGAACAATACAGAGTACGCCTGAACAGGTCCAAGGCCAACCAGCTGAAGAAAGATGAGTTGGGAGGAGGTCTCGCAGATATTCAACAGACGCTTAATCAACGCATCATTCTGCCAGCCAATTCGAGCCTCTATCCTTCGAAAGACCTTATACGGCGGGCAAACACATTTCGGCAAATCGCGTAACCGGCCCCAGAATAGTCCCCGGCAGTAATTCTGTCATTCTGTGTCGCATGTCCGTTATCGGGCGAACTCGGCTTTGACTTCGCTGAAGGCGCGGATGGCCAGGTCCAGGTCCTCTCGGGTGTGGGCCGAGGAGATCTGGACGCGGATCCGGGCGGCGCCCTTGGGCACCACCGGGTAGAAAAAGCCGATCACGTAAATGCCCTTGTCCAGCAGCCGGGCGGCCATCTTCTGGGCCAGCAGCGCATCGCCCAGCATGATCGGCACGATCGGATGCTCGCCCTCGCGGATATCGAACCCGCACTCGGTCATCCGCCGCCGGAAGTAACGCGTGCTCTCGGCCAGCCGGTCGCGAAGCTCGGTGCTCCGCGACAACAGCTCCAGGGCCTTGATCGACGCGGCCACGATCATCGGGGCCACGGTGTTGCTGAACAGGTAGGGCCGCGACCTCTGGCGGAGCAGGTCAACGATCTCCTTGCGGCCGCTGGTGTAGCCGCCGCTGGCCCCGCCCAGGGCCTTACCCAACGTGCCGGTGATGATGTCCACGCGACCCATGACGCCGCAATGTTCGTGCGTGCCGCGACCTTCGCCGCCCATGAAGCCCACCGCGTGCGAGTCGTCGACCATGACCAGCGCCTCGTACCGCTCGGCCAGGTCGCAAATGCCGGCCAGGTCCGCCACGTCGCCGTCCATCGAGAACACGCCGTCGGTGGCCACCAGGCGCAGCCGCGCCCCGGAGGCCTCCTTGAGCCTGGCCTCCAGGTCGGCCAGGTCGCCATGCTTGAAGCGCAGCCGCCGGGCCTTGCACAAGCGGATGCCGTCGATGATGCTGGCGTGGTTGAGCTGGTCGCTGAGAATAGCGTCCTCGGCCCCCAGCAGCGTTTCGAACAGCCCGCCGTTGGCGTCGAAGCACGAAGTGTAAAGGATCGTCTCCTCGGTGCCCAGAAACTCACTGAGCGCCCGCTCCAGTTCCCTGTGAATCTCCTGCGTGCCGCAAATGAAACGCACGCCGTAACCCCAGCGGTCCAGGCTCTCCCGGGCCGCGGCAATCACCTCGGGGTGGGCGGCCAGGCCCAGGTAATTGTTGGCGCAGAAGTTCAGCACCTCGCGGTCGCCCACCGTGATCCGCGCCCCCTGCGGGCCGCTGATGATCCGCTCGTCCTTGTAGAGGCCGCCCTCGCGGATGGCGGCCAGTTCCTTTTCCAGAAACGTTTGCGCCGTGCCCAGCATGATTTTCTTCCCCTGTCCCTCTATTCGGCTATTCGGCCCAGGCCAGAATCACCTTGCCAGATTGGCCCGAGCGCATGACCTCGAAGGCTTCCTGGTAGTCGGTGTAGTCGAAACGGTGCGTGATGACCGGCTGGATGTCCAGGCCGCTCTGCAGCATGACCGTCATCTTGTACCAGGTCTCGTACATTTCGCGGCCGTAGATGCCCTTGATGGTCAGACCGTTGAAAACCACCAGGTTCCAGTCGATCCGCGTTTCCGGCTCGGGGATGCCCAGCATGGCCACCTTGCCGCCGTGGCACATGTTCGAGAGCATGTCCCGAAACGCCGCAGCGCTGCCCGACATCTCCAGACCCACGTCGAACCCTTCCTTCATGCCCAGCTCCTGCTGGGCCTCGGCCACACGGCGGCCCTCGGCGACGTTCAAGGTCAGCGTCGCGCCCATCCGTTCGGCCAGCTCCAGCCGATAAGGGTTCAGGTCGGTGACCACGATGTGCCGGGCCCCGGCGTGTCGGGCGATGGCCGTGGTCATGATGCCGATCGGCCCGGCCCCGGTAATCAGCACGTCCTCGCCCAGCACGTCGAACGACAGGGCGGTATGGGTGGCGTTGCCCAGGGGATCGAAGCAGGCCAGCACCTCCAGCGGAATCTCCGGGTTGCAGTGCCAGACGTTGGTGACCGGGATGCACAGGTACTCGGCGAAACAGCCCGGCCGGTTGACGCCCACGCCGCTGGTGTTGGGGCAGAGGTGCCGCCGCCCGGCCAGGCAGTTGCGACAACGCCCGCAGACCAGGTGCCCCTCGCCGCTCACGAGCTCGCCCGGGAAAAAATCGTGCACGTTCGAGCCCACCCGCTCGATGCGGCCCACAAACTCGTGGCCGACCGTCATCGGCACGGGAATGGTCCCGGCGGCCCAGGCGTCCCAATTGTAAATGTGGACGTCGGTGCCGCAAATGGCGGTCTTCAGGACCCGGATCAGCACGTCGTTGATCCCCACCTCCGGCGCCGCCACCTCCTCGAGCCACAGCCCCGGCTCGGCTTTGCTCTTAACCAGGGCCTTCATCGTTTCCGCCATCGCCGAGCCTCCTCACTGTTGAAAGTGCGCATCATCGCCGACCAGCCGGGCCGAAGGCAAGGAATATAAATCTGCCGGCCGGGAGGTTCAAGCTCAAAAGACGCCGCCGTACAGCGCGCAGTCCGTTGTCGGGTGCCGTGGTCTGGCGAAGCCAGGCCGCGATGGGTAATCGAGTGATGATCATGGCCTGCCTGCGGCAGACCATGGCGCCATGCTCATTCCGAAGAGAAAGCCGGACCGTCACGGAAAATGCAGCTTCAGGATCCAGATCTCCCAGCGTTTCTTGAAGGCGGCCATGTCCTTTTCGCCGAGGACCTTCCGCAACGTCTCATAGCCGGCGGGGTCGCCCTCGGCATTGGCTGCGAACTCGTGGTAGAACGCCTCCAATCGTCCCGGGCCCGGGCGCTCAGGGCAGGTCCGATGGGCCGCCGGGGCCGGTCTCGGGAAGGTAACTTTCCAGGTAGTCCAGGGCCTCGGCCGGGTCGGTCGAGAGGTGGTAGAGCGTGGCGAACTTGCGCCTGGCGAAGCGTTGCTCGAACATCCGTTCGAACTGCTCCAGCAGCGGGTCGTAGTAGCCGCCGACGTCGAGGATGACGATCCCCTTGCTGTGGTAGCGCAACTGTTTGAGGGTGATGACCTCCAGGAGTTCTTCGAAGGTGCCGAACCCGCCGGGCAGGGCGATGAAGGCCTCGGCCCGCTCTTCCATCACCGCCTTGCGGTCGCGCATCCCGTCGGTGACGACCATCTCGTCGATCGACTCCAGGGCATAGCCGCCGTCCTTCAGGGCAATGGGAATGACGCCGAC
>JAACEH010000022.1 GCA_011682595.1 Anaerolineaceae bacterium | reverse complement strand
TGGCCTCGCTAGGGGCCGTCTTCGAGCAGCACCGGGGCAACCTGGCCGCGGTCATCATGGAACCCCTGCAGGGCGACGGGCCGCGGGACGACTTTCTGGCCGAGGTGCTGAAGGCGACTCACGACAACGGGTCGGTGCTGGTTTTCGACGAGGTGGTTTCGGGGTTCCGCGTGGCCCTGGGCGGGGCCCAGGAAGTTTACGGCGTCGTGCCCGACCTAGCGGCCATCGGCAAGGGCGTGGCCAACGGCATGCCGATTTCGGCTATTGTCGGGCGGCGCGAGTTGCTCAAGCCGATCGAGCAGGGGGTCTTTGTCTCCTCCACCTTCGGCGGCGAGACGCTCTCGCTGGCGGCGGCCCTCAAGACGATCGAGATTCTCGAGCGGCCCGGTTCGTTCGAGCACATCCACGGGCTGGCCCGCAGGCTGATGGACCAGGGGGGCGAACTTGTCGGCCGGAAGGGGCTCGGCGACGTTGTCGCCCCGTCCGGGCTGCCGGGACACTGCGGCCTGGTCTTCCGCCGGAGCGGCTCGCTTGAGGCCAACGACCTGCGGTCGGTCTTTCAGCAGCGGCTGATCCAGGGCGGCATCCTGACCACGGGAATCAACAACTTCTGCCTGGAGCACACCGAGGCCGACATCCGGCAGCACCTGGAGGCCCTGGCCCCGGCCCTGGACGACGTGGCCCGGGCGGTCGGGCAGGACAGTGTTGAAGGCATCCTGACCGGGCGCAGAATCGAACCTATTTTCAGGCGAAACTGAGGCGGACCATGAACTCCGGGCTGGTTCATCCGAGCAGACGCGTCACGCTCCATCGGGGCGGGGCACCTGGTGCGCTCGCTGGCCCTGGCCCAGGCCTGGCGCGATTCGGGCGGCCGGGCCGCACTGGTCATGTCCGACGAGTCACAGCCCTGGTCGGCGCCGCTTCGGGCCGAGGGCCTGGAGGTGGTGCGGTGGACGGGCCAATCCGGCGGCGCCGAAGATGCCCGGGAGACGGTTCGTGTCGCCCGGCAGCGGGGGGCCGAGTGGGTTGCCGTGGACGGATACCATTTCGGCCTGGATTACCAGCAGGTGGTCAAGGCGGCCGGGTTGCACCTGCTGGCCATCGACGATTACGGTCACGCGGACCACTACCTGGCCGACATCGTCCTGAACCAGAACGCCTACGCCGACCCGTCGTATTACGCCGACCGCGAGCCGACGACGCGACTTCTGCTGGGTACGCGCTATGCCTTGTTGCGGCGGCCGTTCAACGAGTACCGCTCCTGGCGGCGCGACATTCCCGAGGTGGCTCGCCGCGTCCTGGTGACCCTCGGCGGCAGCGCGCCGGGCGAGGTCGTGGCCATGGTCGTCGAAGCGTTGGACCTGATTGAGGTCGAGGGGCTCGAGGCCGACGTCGTCTGCGGCGGCGGCGCGGGCGACTGTCCGGCGGCGCTGCAGGAGAAGGCCCGCCGGGCCGGTTGCACGATTCGCCTGATACCGGGCACCGACCGGATGCACCGCCTTATGGCTGCGGCGGAGGTCGCAATCTCGGCCGGCGGCAGCACGTCGTGGGAACTGGCCTTCATGGGGCTGGCCGGCCTGATGGTCGTCCTGGCCGACAACCAGCAGGCCGTCGTGGACCGCCTCAGCCGCGACGGTGTGGCCGAGGACCTCGGGCCGCTCGGCGATCTGAGGCCACAAGGAATCGCCGATTCGCTGAAGGCCCTGATCCTCTCGCCCGAGCGGCGGCGGCGGATGTCGCGCCGCGGTCGGCAACTGGTCGACGGCCGGGGGGCGGCGCGGGTGGCCGACCAGGTGAGGGGACCGCTGTTTACAATTCGTCGTGCCGTCGAGGCCGACTGTGAAACGATCTGGCACTGGGCAAACGATCCCCAGGTGCGGCGGCAATCGTTTTCGCCCGGGGAGATTCCGTGGGACGATCACCTGGCCTGGTTCAATGGCAAGCTGTCGGACCCGGACCATGTGTTCTACGTTGTGACCAACGGCTCCGGCCGGCCGATCGGCCAGGTGCGCTACGAGATTGACGGTGGCCAGGCGATTTGCTCGGTCAGCCTGGCCCCGGAGTGCCGCGGCAGGGGATTCGGCAGCCGCGTGCTCGGCCTGGCCTCGGGCCGCGTGATGGACGAGTCCGGCCTGGGCGTCGTGCACGCCTACATCAAGCAGGGTAACGAGCAGTCGGTCCGGGCTTTCCTGAAGGCCGGTTTCAGCGAGATCGAATCCGTGGTCTACCGCGAGTGTCCGTCGCGGCACCTGGTTCTGTCGAAGGGGAACGGGCCATGAGGCAACCGGCAGAGACGATCGAAATCAATGGACGCCGCATCGGGCCCGGCGGGACGGTTTATATCATCGCCGAGATGTCGGCCAATCACGGGCAGGATTTCGAGCGGGCGGTGCGCATCGTCCATGCCGCCAGGCAGGCCGGGGCCGACGCCCTGAAGTTGCAGACCTACACGGCTGATACGATGACACTGGACGTCGACAACGAGCACTTCCGCATCGGCAAGGGCACCATCTGGGAGGGCCGCACGCTGTACGACCTTTACCAGGAAGCCTGCACGCCGTGGGACTGGCAGCCGAAGCTGAAGCGGGAGGCCGAGGGAATCGGCCTGGACCTGTTCAGCACGCCGTACGATGCCACGGCGGTCGAGTTCCTGGAGGCCATGGACGTGCCGGCCTACAAGATTGCGTCGTTCGAGAACGTGGACTTGCCGCTCATCCGTCTGGTGGCGGCGACCGGCAAGCCGCTGATCATCTCCACGGGCATGGCCACCGAAGATGAGATGGCCGAGGCGGTCGAGACGTTCCGCGGCGCCGGCGGCAGGCAACTGTTGCTGCTGAAGTGCACCAGCGCCTACCCGGCCCCGCCGCAGGAGATGAACCTGCGGGCCATTCCGCGATTGGCCGAGAGGTTCGGCTGCCCGGTCGGATTGTCGGACCACGGTCTGGCGCCGGCCGTGCCCGTTGCCGCCGTGGCCCTGGGGGCCTGCGTGATCGAGAAGCACTTCACCTTGAGCCGCGACCTCGGCGGCCCGGACGCCCCGTTCAGCCTCGAGCCGGACGAGTTTGCGGCCATGGTCGAAGCCGTACGGACGACCGAGAAGGCCTTGGGCGGTGCCCGGCAGCGGCAGGTCGGCAAGTGCGAAGCGGCCGGCCGGCTGTTGCGGCGCTCGCTGTTTGTCTCGGCGGACGTCAAGGCCGGGGAGGTTTTTACGGTCCGGAACGTGCGCTCGATTCGTCCCGGGGCGGGGCTGCACACGCGGCACCTGGACCAGGTGCTGGGCCGCCTGGCGGCCCGCGACATTGCCCGCGGAACGCCGCTGGACTGGGAACTGGTCGGCGAGGAGGCCGAATGAGCTGGGGCCAATGACAATGCCCCGTCGGGACGTGGCCCGGCCGCGTCGGGATAACGGACAACGGTTTGAGCAGGTGAATCGGAGAGCCTCATGAAATGCGCGAGAATTGGTGACAAGACGGTCGGCGACGGGCACCCGTGTTTTATTTCGCTTGAAGCGGGGGCAACCCACACGGGCCTGGAGAGCGCCAGGATGATGGTTGAGGCTGCAGCCGAGGCCGGGGCCGACGCCGTCAAGTTCCAGACCGTCATGGCCGACGAACTGATGAGCCACGAGGACGTCATGATCGAGTACCAGACCTCTCAGGGCAAGCGCTCCGAGAGCGTCTACCAGGCCCTGAAGCGGCGCGAGTTGAGCGATCAACAGTGGAAAGAGTTGAAGGCCTATTGCGACGAGTTGGGCATCCTGTTCATCTCGACGCCCAGCGGCCCGGCGACCGTCGATCTGCTGGCCGAGATGAACGTGGCCGCCATCAAGGTCTCCAAGAGCGACGTCAACAACCGCTACCTCATCAAGCTGATTGCCGGGAAGGGTTTGCCGGTGATCATGGACGCCCGCGAAAGGTTCGAGGACGTGGAGATCGGCGTCGGCATCTGCGAAGCCGCGGGCATCGAGGACATTATCATCATGCATTGTCCGTCGGGCTACCCGGCCCGGTACGCGGGTATTCACCTGAGGGCGATCCCGCACATCAAGGCCATCTTCGACTACCCGGTGGCCTACTCCGACCATTCAGTGGGCGACTACATGAACTATGCCGCCCTGGGTGTGGGGGCCAACTTCCTGGAGAAGACCATCACCCTGGACCGTTCGACCGACGCGGTGGAGCACTTCATGTCGCTGGAGCCGGCCGAACTGAAGCGCTTTGTCGAGAACATCCGCAACATCGAGGCGGCCTTCGGCGATCCGCGGATCATCTTCAACTCGCGGGTCAACGCCACGCATCGTCGCAGCATCATTACGGCGCGGCCCATCAGCAAGGGCCGGGAAATCTCGATCGGCGACCTGGCCTTCAAACGGCCCGGCACCTACATGTCGGTCGAACGTTACGAGGAAGTCCTCGGCAGCAAGGCCACCCGCGACATTGCCGAGGGCGAATTTCTGGACGAGAAGGACTTTGAGTAACCAAAAGAGGCTCGACCATCTTCTTCAGTGCGTTGCCCGGTGCTGGGCCTCGGCCGCCGGGGGGGTCGTGTCGGCCGAGCCGACCGGCGGCCAGGGCATCAACTCGGCCAACTATCGGTTGACCTTGGCCGGTTGCGACGAGCCGCTGCACCTGAAGGTGATCGAGCGGGCTGACGCTTCGGTGGCCGACAAGTTGGCGGCCCTTGAGGGCTGCTTCCGCAGCGGCGTCAAGACGGCCGAGGTGCTGAGGACCGTCGATGGAAGGTTGTCCGTCGAGCAGGACAATTGCCTGCTGGCGATGTTCCGCTGGTGCGAGGGACAGCCCTACGCCGGCCGACCGGCCCAGCGAATGGCCGCCGGGCGGGAACTCGGGCGGATGAATGCCGCACTTGGCGCACTGGGGACGACAATTTTGCGGGCGGACCGCTATCGGAGGCTTTCGCCGCAGGAGGTCGAGAGCATCCGGGCCGCCTGCCGGCCCTCGGACGAGTTCGAGGGCCAGGTTCTGCGGGAGATCGGGCGGCTGGACGACCTTGCCGCCGAGCTGGACCAGCCCTGCCCGGAGGCCCTGGCCTTGCAGCACATGGACTACCACCCGGGGAACGTGCTGTTCGAGGGCGACGAGGTTCTGGCCGTGCTGGATGTCGACAGCATAGTCAGCGAGCGAGCCGGCCAGTCGGTTGCCTTCGGGTCTTCGCGATTCGGCGGAGATGCCGAGGAGATGGCGGAGTTTCTGTGCGGCTACCGCGACGGCGGCGGCCCGCTCCCGGCGGAGTTGATCGAGCAGTTGCCGCTGCTGGTCTGCCGCGAGGCCCTGGGGCGGATCAACTACATTCTCCGCTCGGCCTTTTTCGAGTCGGACCGCCGGTGGTGTTTCGATTTCGACAAGCACCTGGCGACGATTGACTCGGTCAGGAGCGCGGCCGGCGAACTGGCCGGTCGACTGGCCAAACTGGTGAATTAGGAAGCAAGCCGTGGACATCGATATTCGCAGGGCAAACGTCGGTTTTCTGGAAGCCCAGACGGCGTCGATTCTCGACTGGGGCCGCCGCACTTTCGGCGACCGGCTGTTCACGACCAGCGCCTTCGGGATCAACGGCACGGTGTTGTTGCGGATTGCCAGAGAGGTGATTCCCGACCTGCCGGTCTACTTCATCGACACCGGATATCATTTTGACGAGACGCTGGAACTCTGTGAGCACTACAAGCAACAGGGCTTCGACATTCACATTATCGCGGCCGACGCGGCCCAGGCCGAGAGCGATTGTGAGCAAGTCGGACACGACGCCTGTTGCCGCGTCAACAAGGTTGAACCGATACGAAAGCTCCTGGCCGAGAAGAAGGGGCACTTGTGGATCACCGGCCTCAGTCGCGACCAGGCCCCGACGCGCCGGAACATTCCCTTCGTTCAGAAGCTGCAGACCGGCGTCTACAAGTTGTCGCCGCTGGTGGCCTGGCGGCAGGAGGACATCTGGTACTACGTTCGGCAGAAGGATCTGAAGTACAATCGGCTTTATGACAAGGGCTACAAGAGCATCGGTTGCCGGCCCTGCACGACTCCCGTGGCCTCGGACGAAGAGCCGCGGGCCGGGCGCTGGCGGGGCACGGACAGGAACGAATGCGGGCTGCACACGGACTTTCCCGGCAGCATCGACTGAGCCCCTCGGGTCGGCGGCCGGACAGGAGAAACGCTCGTGACGGCGGAAACACACAATGTGGCGATCATTCCGGCCCGCGGCGGGTCGAAGCGCCTGCCGCGCAAGAACGTGCTGCCCTTTCTGGGGCGGCCGATCATTCTCTGGACCGTCGAGGCCGCCCGGAAGTCGGAGCTGTTCGAGCGGGTCATCGTCTCGACCGACGACGACGAGATTGCCGCCTGTGTTGAGCCGACCGGGTGCGAGGTCCATCGCCGCCCGCCGGGGCTGGGGGCCGACGACGTGCGGGTGGTTGACGTGCTGAAGAACCTTCTGGGGACAATGGCCCAACAGTTCGACCGCCTGTGCTGCCTGTACCCGACGGCGCCGCTGAGGACGGCCGAGGATATTCGGGCAGCCCACGATCTGATGGTCGCCCGGGAGGTGGACTTCTGTTGCGGCGTTACCGAGTTCGACGAGTCGCCGTTCTTTGCTTTCGACATCGACCAGGAGGCCCGCATCCGTCGCCGCTGGCCCGACCTGGCGGTGTTGCCGCCCCGGGAAAAACCGAAGGTCGTGGTCGATAACGGTTCGCTCTACTGGGCCCGGGTCGAGGCTTTCCTGCGGCTCGGCGAACTGGAAGGCCGGAGCATGGCCGGCTACCTGATGCCGCGGCGGCGGTCGGTCGACATTGATACGGAATTCGATTTCCGCCTGGCCGAGTTCATGGCCGGGCAGGTGGAGAAAGCGTGAAGCGTCTGAAGCACCTCATCTTCGGCCTGGGATCGATCGGCTCGCGCCACGTGCGCGCGCTGGGCAGGCACGGGCAGGCGGTCGCGGGCTACGATCCGGCCGCCGGCGGCGAGGTCGATTGTCCGACCTTCGATAACGTGGCCGAGGCCTGGGCCGGCCGGCCGGACGTGGTCTGGGTCTGCACGCCGACTGACCTGCACTGCGAGCAGGCCATGGAGGCCCTGGACCGCGGCTGCCACGTTTTCGTGGAGAAGCCCGTGGCTGGCGACATGGCGGCGGCCGAGCGGCTGCGGGCCCACCGGCGGAAGCTGGCCGAGGCGGGCGAGTCGCACCTGGTGTGGGTGGGCTGCAACATGCGTTATCACCAGGGGCCGCGACGGATCAAGGAGGCCCTGGCCGCGGGGCTGATCGGGCGGCCGCTGGTGGTGCGGATACACTTTTCGCATTACCTGCCGAACATGCGGCCCGGGGTGGACTATCGCCGGACCTACGCGGCCCACCGTGACCAGGGCGGGGGCATCGTCCTGGACGACATTCACGACATCGACCTGGCCTTGTGGTTGAGCGGGCCGGCTGATCGTGTTGTGGCCGCGGCCACCAATAGCGGACGCCTGGAGATGGACGCCGAGGACGTGGCCGACATTTGTCTGCACCACGCCGGCGGCGTCGTGTCGCAGATTCACATGGACTACCTGCGGCGAGAGAAGAGCCGCGGCATCGAGATCATCGGCGAGCAGGGGACGCTGGAATGGCGCAGTCGCGGCAAGAATCCCGAGCGTGCCCGCCTGGTGCGATTCGGCAGTGAGCCGGACGACGTCGAGACCCTGTGGCAGGAGAATCTTCAGACCTTCGACTCCATGTTCGACGGGCAGTTGAAGGATTTTCTGGAGGCCTTGGAGCGGCCCGAGCAGTGGGGGCATTCGCTGGACCGGGCCGTGGAATCATTGGCTATTGCGTTGGAGGCCAGAGGAACTCTTGATAGCACTGGTTGACTATGGCATGGGCAACATGCAGTCGGTCTTTAACGCCCTGGAGTGTGTCGGGGCCGAGGTGAAGGTGACCTCGAAGCCGGCCGACCTGTCCGCGGCCGCGGCGATTGTCGTGCCGGGCGTCGGCGCGTTCGCCGAGGGCATGGCCAACCTGAACCGGCTGGGGCTGGTCGAGGCCCTGAGGGGCGAAGTGGTCGAGCGGGGCAAACCGCTGCTGGGCATCTGCCTGGGCATGCAGTTCCTGGCCACCGAGAGCCTGGAGGGCGGCGGGCGCACGCCGGGGCTGGGCTGGATTCCCGGCCGCGTGGAGCGTCTGGAGCCCGACGATCCCAAGCGGTTCAAGGTGCCGCACATGGGCTGGAACGACGTTGAGGTGGTGGGCCATTGCCCGCTGTTCAAGGACATCGCCGATTCGCTGATTTACTATCACGTGCACAGCTACCATTTCTGCGCCGAGCGGCGGTACGTGGCGGCGGTCTGCCGGCATGGCCAGGAGGTCGTCGTGGCGGTGCAGCGGGACAATATTTTCGGCGTGCAGTTCCACCCGGAGAAGAGCCAGGGCATGGGGCTGAAACTTCTGGACAACTTCTGCGCGTTGTCGGGGGCGAAGGATGCTTAAGAAACGGCTGATACCGAGTCTGCTGGTGCGAAACGGGCGCATCGTGCAGAGCGCCAACTTCCGGCACACCAACGTCATCGGCAACGCCTTTACGGCCGTGGACTTCTTCAACGCCTGGGCGGTCGATGAGATTCTGATTCTCGACATCAGCCAGGGCCGGGAGTTCAGGAAGGATTTTCAGGAAATCGTCTCTGGCCTTTCCAAGCGCTGCTTCGTGCCCCTGACCGTCGGCGGCTGGATTCAGACCATCGACGACATCCGCAAGGTTCTGTTGTGCGGCGCCGACAAGGCCTGCATCAACACCCAGGCCTGCAAGAGTCCGGAGTTTGTGGGCCAGGCGGCCAAGGTGTTCGGTTCGCAGTGCATCGTCGTGTCGATGGACGTTCGCGGCACCTCGCCGGAGACTTACGAGGTTTACAGCGAGCACGCACAGACGGCGACCGGCCGGCACCCGGTCGACTGGGCTGGCCGGGTGCAGGGGCTCGGGGCCGGGGAGATTTACCTGACCAGCGTCGATCACGACGGCTGCCGCGGGGGCTACGACCTGGAGTTGGTCCGCTCGGTTTGCGAGGCGGTGGACATTCCGGTGATTGCCTTCGGCGGGGTGGGACACTGGCAGCACATGGTCGACGGCGTGACGATCGGCCAGGCCGAGGCCGTTTCGGCGGCGAACATTTTTCACTACACCGAGCACAGCACCAAGAAGGCCAAGGAGTACCTGATCGAGCATGGAGTCGACATGCGGCCGACCTACTTCTACAAGGTCAACCGGCCGCGGAACGTGAAGTACAAGATCAACTACCGCGTTTAAGGGAGAAACTTAAAGTGAAGTACTGCAAGAGATGTTGCTATCCGGCCAACGCAAAACCGGACATCATTTTCGACCAGCTGGGTGTCTGCAGCGGATGCCGGCTCATCGAATCGAGGCCGACCATCGACTGGCAACAGCGGGGCCGCTGGCTCAAGGAATTGCTCGGGGAGCACAAGGCCCGGGCCCGGGAGCAGGGCCGCATCTACGATTGCCTCATTCCCATCAGCGGCGGCAAGGACAGCACCTACCAGGTCTACCTGATGCGTGAAGTCTACGGCATGAACCCGCTTTTGGTGACCTACAACCATTGCTTCAACACGAAGCTGGGCCTTCGCAACCTGACCAACGTGCTCAACCAGTTCGGCTGCGACCTGCTGCGCTTCACGACCAATCCGCACAGCGTGCGCAAGATTTCGCGCTACATGCTGGAGCAGGTGGGCGACATCACCTGGCACTACCACGCCGGCATCATGACCTTCCCGATTCAGGCGGCGGTCAAGTACCGCATACCGCTGATGATCTGGGGCGAGGAGGGTTTTTCGGAACTGACCGGCATGCACAACCAGGACGACATGGTGGAGTTCACCAAGAAGAAGCGGCAGGAACACTCCATGCGCGGCTTCGAGCCCGAGGACATCCTGGATCAGTCGGGCGGGCTGATTGAGCCGCGCGATCTGGCGGCTTATTTCTATCCCTCGGACGAGGAGATCGAAGAGGTGGGCCTGCGCGGCATTTACCTGAGCAACTACATCAGTTGGAACGCCCGCCGCCAGACCAGGAAGATGATCGATGAGTACGGTTTCGAGACGGCCCGGAAGCGCGACCGGACCTTCAACCTGTACGACAAGCTCGACGACCTGCACGCCAACGGGGTGCACGACTACCTGAAGTACCTGAAGTTCGGTTACGGCCGCTGCACCGACGACGCCAGCACGGAGATTCGCCATGGCCGCATGACGCGCGAAGAGGGAATCGAGCTGGTCACCCAGTATGACCACGTGCGACCCGGCGACCTGGACGTCTATCTGAAGTTTGTCGGCATGAGCGAGCAGGAATTCCTGGACGGCATCGAGCATATGCGCGATCCGGCCATTTGGGAGAAGGATTCCGACGGCCGGTGGCAGCCCAAAGACAGCATCGGCAACCACGCCGGCGACCCGGGTGTCGACGAGGTCCGTGTGCCGCTGAAGCACAATTACGAGCCCTTCAAGCCCAGTCCGCGGAAGCACAGCATCCGCGACGAGTCGGTCGATGAGGGCCAGAGCCTGAACGACCAGGGTGAATACGTGATTCTGTAGCCGTCCGACTCGCCGACAGGAGGCCTTCAGTGACGACCATCGGACAGAACGAACCTGTGCTGGAGACGCAACGCCTTGTGCTGCGCCCCGTGCGGATCGGCGACATTACCGGCCAGTACGTCGACGGCCTCAACGACGGCCAGGTCAACCGATACCTGATGGCTGTCAAGCGTACCCGCCAGAGGCGAGAGACGGTCGAGGCCTTTGTGCAGTCGAATTGGGACAGCGAGGCTTGCATCCTGTTCGGCCTGTTTGTGAAGGACGCCGGGCAGCCGTTTGTGGGCACGATACGCGTCTCGGCGATCGATCTGTACGATTACCGGGCCACCATCGGCGTCTGTCTGTTTGCCCGCCGGGCCTGGAAGAGCGGCTTTGCGGCCGAGGCCCTCGATGCGGTGGTCGGCTATCTGTTCGACCAGTTGGGGCTGCACTACGTGGAGGCCGGCGCCTACACGGAGAACGAAAATAGTATCAGGTTGTTCGAGCGATGCGGTTTTTCGCAGTCGTACCGTGTAGCCAACAAGGCCCGCTTTGAAGACCGCTTCATGGACCTGGTTTTTCTGAGCCGGATCAATCCTGATTTTGACATGTCGCGCCTGGCGTCCCCGCCGTCCGGGACCGGGCACTGAGCCAATGAGCGAGCGCATCGTCATCTTCGAAAGCCCCGGCTGGCGGGACATCGCCCGCATGCGGCACTACATGCGCCGCAAGTGGCGCGTGCTGGTCGTCGAACGTTTCCACGCCTACCATCACGAGGGTCGCTGGCGGTGGTATCCGCCGCTGCTGCCGCCGCAGGTTGAACAATGGCTGGACGAGGACCGCGTCGGGCTGCTGCCGGCCCGGGATCTGAAGAGTCGCGACATCTACTCGCTGGCCAGCGACAAGGCGGTGGCCACTGTCGAAAGCATCTGGCCGCTGTTCAGAGAGAGGCACCGCGAGTTGATCGACCTGGTCAACGGGGCTACCGGGTCCGAGAAGGCCGATTGCGTTTTGCGCAAGAGCCTGTGCGACAAGCTCGGCAACTTCTATTCGCTGAACATCATGCTCGGTCATATCAGTCGGCTGTTTGCCGGGCGCCGGGTGACCGTCTAC
Organism: Anaerolineaceae bacterium; assembly: GCA_011682595.1. The sequence goes on along the minus strand of JAACEH010000022.1, from coordinate 733 downwards.
TTCCACGGAGACCTGCGGCTTTATGAGTATCTCGGCCAACTGGCCCGCGGCAGCGGCATCGAAATCGAGTCGCACCAGAACGTCGGCTTCTCCAGGGGCCGCTACGTCCGGGCACTGTGTGGCGATTGGTTCGAGAGGCTCCTGGCCGTTGGTCGCATCGTGGTCGAATGGCTGGTCGGCCTGGGGCGACGGTTGCTGTCACGGAAGCCTGGAAGACAGCGGCATTACCGCTATGGCATCACCATTGTCAGTCCGGGCCGGCAGTTCCGCGGCGACCAGCGGGGAGCGGACTTCCTGGTTGACGGCGAGACGATCCGCCGTGAGGAGGTGGTCTACATTCCGCTGGCGCCCCTGACCGGCCGGCAGCGGGAGAAGCTTCGCTCGATGGGCGCCGTCTACTACCCGCTCCTGGGCCGGGGCTACGTTCGCGAGGTGGTCTCGCCGCTGAAGTTGCTTTGGGCCGGCTTGCGAACGCGCGGCATTGCGGCGGGATTTTTCGTTACCCTGGCCTACACGACCCTGCTGGTTTATTCGCGGTGGCGGGCCGTGACCGGCGAGTTGTCCATTGGCCACTTCATAAGCTACGCCGACTTCCATCCGGCGCACATCGCCCGCAACATCGCCCTGGGGCAGGCCGGAACCCAAACCTGGTACTTTCACGACTCGATGAACAACGAGCTGAATTACGCGGGCCGCTTGGGCGATTGCCGCGAGCGGCATCCGCTCTGGTCGT
>JAACEH010000227.1 GCA_011682595.1 Anaerolineaceae bacterium | reverse complement strand
GTGGCACTCATCCTGCGGAGAAGCTGAGGAAGATTCATGGGAAGCATCGGCACCATCGCCGTCAATACCTTTCGGGAAGTGGTCCGCCAGCCGATTTTCATCCTGGTCCTGATACTTACCGCGGTGGTGCTGGCCCTGTTGATGTGGATGCCGTTGTTCACGCTGACCGACGACACGGCGATGTTCAAGGACCTGGCCCTGCACACCTCTGCCCTGGCCATGGTTTTCCTGGTGGCCCTGACGGCTTCCAGCACCGTGGCCGAGGAGATGGAATCCAAGACGGCGATGACCTTGCTGGCCAAGCCGGTGGCCCGCTGGCAGTTTGTGGTCGGCAAGTTCGCCGGCATTGCCCTGGCCGTGGCTGCAGCCACGGCCATTATCGCCCTCCTGGTTTTCCTGACCACTTACATCAAGGTCTACTACAGCGCCATGCCGCGGCAGCGGCACGGCGTCTTCAGCATGAGCCAGAGTGAACCGGTCCGCCAGTTCCAGGCCCTCATGTGGACCCACGCCACCAGCACCCTTCCGGCCTGTGTGATGATTTTCTATCGCGGCGTGGTCCTGGCCGCCGTGGCGGTGGTCCTGAGCAGCCGCTTCAGCCGCGTCCTGGCCGTCATCGTCACCTTCGGTCTCTACCTGGTCGGCCACCTGACGGAGTTCCTGACCAACGCGGTCCGCCACTCGCCGCAGGCCATCCGCGAGACGGTCACCCCGGCGGCCCACCTGATGCCCTTCCTTCAGAACTTCGACATCGTCAACCAGGTCAGCCACACCACCTCCGCCCAGCCGGCCTTCGCCGGCGTCTGGCCCTACACGGCCTGGGTCGGCCTCTACACCCTCGGCTACGCGACCTTCGTGCTGCTGGTCGGCATCTACCTCTTCAACCGCCGCGAGATGACCTGAGGCTTGGCGTGTTGCCGGTAGGGTTGCGGCGCGGGCGTAGCGCCCGAAGGGAGCGAAGCGTGGGCATGGTCCCCCGGGGTTACTTTTTCTTGAAACTCTTGACGAAGTAGCGGTCGCCGATCTTCAGGAACTCGATCGAGAGCTCGTCGCCGACGGCCAGTTGCGCGGCCTCCTCGATCACCTTCTTCTTCAGCGAGCTGTAACCGCGCGACCGCGGCCGGGCCAGCCAAAAGACAGTTCGCGTCATCTCCACGCCGCGGCGAACGACGATCGTCTTGTACGTCTTGCCGTCGATGCGGCCTTCGCCCATCTCGGCGAACAGGCCGACGGCGGTCCCTTCGACAGGCGCAGCCGAGGTGTCCTTCTTCTTTTCCCGCCCATTCTCGTCGGACTTTTCGGGTTCCCAGCGACGGCCCTTGGTGGCCCGCTCCATCTCCTCGAGCGTCTCGGGGCTGCTCTCGCCGATGCCGGTGATCCACTCCAGCCCGTACTTCTCCTCGCTGTGGATCACTTCCCAGACGCCGTGCCGCAAGCGGCGGACCGCCTCAAGGAGCCCGACGTGAGTCTGCCAGGGGCCGCGACGGCGGTTGCGGAGCTGCGGAATCAGCAACACGGCTGTAGCCTCGTGCCGAGTGACGGTCACGGTCACCAGTCGGCGCGTGCCGACGGTCAGTTTGCCGATGCCCGTGACGGTGCTCTTGCCGGCCCGCAGCATGGCCAGCCGCTCCCTTATGCGCTTCTTCTCGGTCTCCCGCTCGCGCTCGCCGAGGCTGCCCTCACCCCTTTCGGCCCGCTGCCGCCCGCTTTCGACCCTCTCGCCAGACGATTGTGCCCAGGCGCCGATGACCGCCAGGGCAACCACCGCCGCAGATGCCAGAACCATGACCGCCCGTTTCATTCCTCGAACCTCCAACTGCCGCCGCCCGGGTGCGCTACTTGATGAAACGAATGGCCAACGGGTAGCGATAAACGATGCCCTCGTTGGCCTTGATCGAGGCGATGATGGCCATGATCAGGCCGAAGATGCCGGCCAGGCCGCAGGTGAGGAGGCAGTAGATCAGTATGCTGAGCTGGAAGTTAAGCGCTTCCTTGCCCTGGGCATCGACATAGGGCGAGGTATCCTTTTTGATCAGCCAGACAACCAGCGGGCCGATAAACCCGGTGAAGATCCCGAGCAGGTGGCACAGCAGGCCCATGGTCTTGTCGTCGCTGCTCATCGGGCCGGTCCAGCGGTCCTCGCGCGAGCTGGCGCTGAAGCCTGGCGGCGGTGGCGCGTGTGTGTCGCCGGGGCCGCCCGGTTGTTGGTTCATCTCAGTCATTGCGGTTCCTCCTGGGTAATGGGACTAATGAACAGTTGATTCACCAGACACTTGTGCCAGTCACTTTATGAACCGAATGCACACCGGATAGCGATAAATCTTGCCTTCGTTGGCTTTTATCGAGGCGATGATGGCCATGACGAGGGCGAACACCGGCACCGCCATTGCGACAATGTAAAACAAGCAACCAACGAACGGGATCATACAGATAATTCCCAGCGCAACAATATAGATAAGCATGCTGAGCTGGAAGTTCATCGCTTCTTTGCCCTGGGTGTCGACGTACGGCGACTGATCCTTCTTCATAAGCCAGATGACCAGCGGGCCGATAAAACTCGTGAAGATTCCGAGCAGATGACACAGCAGGCCCATTGTCTTGTCGTCGGCCTGCATTTCGCCGATGAACTGTTCCTCGCGCGGCGTCCACATGAAGGTCGGCAAGGGGCCTTCGGCGCCGGCCGGCTCGGGACCGGGACCGGCCTGCGGGGCCGGGTCGCCCTCGGGGCCCGGAGGCCCTGGCGGTGGTGATGGAGGCGGACTTCCCTGACCTGGCTGCGCGGGACCCTGTTCGTTCGTTTCGGACATGGCGGTTCCTCCTCACATGTGAAGTTCACCCTGCAAGACAGACCACAATAGATTCGCAATCGCTCGCACGCTCGGACATGAAGTCGCTTCCTCCGCTGCCAATCATTGTAGCGGACCGACTGCCGCCCGCAAGGGGCTATCGCGCTTTGGCCCGTCCACCCGTCGGCCTCGCCCGACCGCGGTCCTGCGGCCACAGCGCACACCTTCAGTGGCCAATCTCGAAGCTCGCGAACTCGCCGGTGGCCGGAGATTCGCTGACCCGGGTGTCGTGGATGTAGTCGGCCATCCGCTCCCGGACGGCGGCGCAAAAGGCCCGCACCTCTGCGGCGGCGCCTTCGACCACCAGCTCGACCGTCCCGTCGGCGCAGTTGCGCACCGTGCCGGTGACCTCGAAGCCCGAGGCCAGCCGCCGGGCGGTCCAGCGAAAGCCCACCCCCTGCACCGTGCCGCGATAGATCAGTCGCCGTCGAATCATTCCCGCTCCCCCGTGTTTGGCTGCAAGAACGCCCCCCTCTCCCCCCCATTCTAACCGGCCCGCCTTTTCGCGACAACGGGGTTGACTCCGATTGCGGCACGGGGCATCATATGGCCTGACGAGTTGCCGGCTGCGCGACTGGCGAGCGAAGCGTGGAACTGACCACGGGGAAGCGCAGCCGGAGAAAGATGAAAGCCGATCGCCTGGGCTGCACCGATGAACCGTGCGGGGCTCGGGCGATTTCTCGTTTGCCCCCTTGCACACGCGGTGCCCTAATCGAGCCGGAGCAGGTGTGAAAGGATCCCCGGACCATGGAGATTGAACTGAAGTATGGCTGCAACCCCCACCAGGGACAGGCCAAATTGATTGTGCCGGACACCGAGCCGCCGCCGCTGGTGATGCTGAACGGCAAACCCGGCTATATCAATCTGCTCGACGCCCTGGGGGCCTGGCAACTGG
>JAACEH010000226.1 GCA_011682595.1 Anaerolineaceae bacterium | reverse complement strand
ACCAGCAGTGCCTGGTCATGTTCGAGTTTGCTCTTGCGATAGTCGGCCTCGGCCTTGCGGTTGCCGATGGGCACCTCGGCCGACAGACCGGTAACGTAATCGGTGAAGCGGCCGGTGAACTGGTCGGAGAAGGCGTCGTTGCGTTGCAGGCCCAGGGAGTTGCGGCGCCAGGTGAACGACAGGTCGAGCCGCGGGAGCAACTGGTTCCTGAAGAAGCGCCTGGAGACCTCGGCCGCCCGGATCTGGCTGCGCAGGCGGCGCAGCTCGGGCCGCATCTCCAGGGCCTGCAGCACGCCGGACGAGCGGTCTATCTCCGGCGGTGTCTCGTGCGGCTCGTCGGACGGGACGATCAGAAGCTCGTCGGTCAGCTTCAACTGCGGATCGTTCATGATGTTCTTGAGCTGGTCCGAGAGGTCACGCACGCGGTTCTCGGCGGAGATGAGTTCGGCCTCGCCTCTGGTGACGGCGGCCCGGGCTCGGGAAACTTCCAGCTTGCGGGCCATCTGGGCCTTGGCGCGGCTCTGCTCCTTGCGGTAGACCTCCCTGGCCAGGGCCAGGCTCCGCTTGCGGACCTCGACGTCACGGTGGGCGAAGGCCAGTTCCCAGTAGACGCTTTCCAACTCGACCAACACGTCCATGACCTGGCGGCGGAAGTCCTCGACCGTCGCGTCGCGACTGTGCGAGGCGATATAAATCTGGGCCTTGTTTGTGTCCAGCCCCAGGTCGCGGAGCAAGGGCTGAGTCAGCTCGACCATGAAGTTGGTCGCGTAACTCGGCGAGGTGATGAAGGAGCTGTTGGTACGCAGGTAATCGAGATTCTCACTGATGGTCATCGAACCCCCGGTGGCCAGCTTCTTGGTGATTCCCGTGCTGACCAGCCGGTTGTCTTGCACCAGGGCGCCGGCTCCGCCGGTGGCCAGGAACGAACTGACCGGGGTATCGGTCTTGTCGAGACTGCCCCGCAGGAACCACGCGGCGTCGAAAATACTTTCGGCCGCCAGGATGTCCGTCTCGGCAATCGCCGGCGAGAAGCTGGCCACCTGGATGTCCAGACTGTTCTTCAGGGCCCGGCGAACGGCCTCTTCGAGCGACAGGCTGACCTTGCCCTCAACAATCTCCAGCTGGCCGGTAAATCCCTCAAGGCGGGGCGGCGTCTGCTCGGGCCCGGCCTCGGCTTGCCGCTTCCCGGCCCGGTCCTCGGCCAGGAACTTCAGGCCCGTCGCGTCCATAGCCGTCTGAGACTGGTCGCCGAATGAACAACCCCCGGCACAGATGCCAAGAACGGCAACGGCCAGAAAGAATGTCGCACCCTTTTGCATTTCAGTCCTATCCGCTCCGGCCACGTCAAACGTCACGCAGAGATCGCGCGCCGGCGATTATTCTTAACACTCGTAGACTATTGTCAAGTCGAAACTACCCGTCCGGAGGGGCGAGAGCGTGGGTGCCACGGTCTGACCGAAGGTCAGGCCGTGATCATCTCCCGAACGCTCGTGCTTCGTAGCGAAGCTACTTCGCAGAGTAGCATTCGCCCATGGCCTGGCAGCGCCAGACCATGGCACCCCCGCAGGACCGCCAAGAACGATGTTCAGAAGTTTTCGCCGAACAGGTAGCAGTGGGCCAGGCGGCGGCACAGTTCCTGGTTGTCGTAGATCAGCGGCAACAGGAAAGCCAGGTTCGCGTTGGGCATCTGGATGTACTCGACGAAGGCGCGCCGCCAGGCGAACTTGAACTCCAGCAGGGCGTCCTGGGGGTGGGCCGACTGCAGGGCGGCGCCGATGCAGCGGGCAGCGACGCGGGCCGAAAGCATGGCCGGATAAATGCCCTCCCCCGTTGCAGCCGAGACGAATCCGCCGGCGTCGCCTATCAGGAGCGTCCGCTTGCCCACGTGTCCCTCATAGTCGATCGCACCGCCGGCCGGTTCCATGGTCCCGACCGGTCGCCGCAGGTCGGCTTTCTCCGGCAACAGACCCGCACGACAGAGGTCGCCGACCCAGTCGCCGTAGAGGGCCTTGATGTCCGCCGCCTGATCCGCCCGACAGCCCACGCCGATGCCGACCGTGTTGCGCTTGGGGAACGCCCAGGCGTAGCCGGCGGTTCCGCCATACTGCATGGCCAGATGGATTTTCCGCTGCTTGCCGTAAAGGCGGTTCAGCGTGCGAGGATCGACGGCCACTTCCTTGGCCAGGCAGGCCACCTTTCGGTGCAGCGGCCATCCGTCGCGGAGGCCGGTGAGGCGAGCCACTGTCGAGTCGATGCCGTCGGCACCGACCAGTATCCGCCCTCGAAAACGGCGACGGCCGCCCGCCCGGATCGACACGCCCTGCTCGCCCACGTCGATCCCGGTCACGCGGCAACGTTCGGCCATGGTCACCCGGCGGGAGGTTGCCTTGGCCAGCTCCACCAGTTGGGCGTCGAAGGTTTCCCGCAGGACGGTGTAACCAACGGTCCGCCGTGCAGAGAAGACCGCTTCGCGCGTCATGTCGGCATTGTGAAAGACCAGCCCGTGAAGGGTTTCCTCCACCAGGCGGTTTCGAGGGCCAGACTTTTTACGCAGCTTCTCGAGTTCGGGAAATTCGCTGAAGGCCTTGACGCTGACCCACCCGCCGCAAGATTTCTTTCTGGGGAACTTCGCCCGGTCGATCATCACCACGCTGTGGCCCTGCCGCCCCAACAGCCGCGCACAGGTCGCTCCCGCCGGCCCGGCGCCCACGATGATGACATCGACCTCTGTTTCAGGCATACTTTCGCCGCCGGCTCACTTGTCGACCTCGGCCCACTCTTTCCACAGGGCGTCCTCGGCCTCTTCGTACTTCCGCAGGCTGGCCCGCACGCGGTCGAGCATCTCCAGGAGCATCTTCTTGTCGACCGGCACGCCCTCGGCATGCAGCTTGGTCAGCGAGTCGAGCGTGGTGGTTGTGCTGCGCAGGTCGCCGACCGCCGTGGCATAGTTTCTAGAGGCATCGAAGATGTTCAACGTATCGGCTTCGCGCTTGTCGGGTTTGTGCAGCAACCGCCACGGGGCGCGGCGGATTTCGATGCTGGCGGCCTTCAGTTCTTCACTGGTCCGTCGCAGATTGTCGGTCACGCTATTGATGTTGGTGCTGTTGGCGGCCACCAGGCCCCGGATATTGTTGGTCGTTTCAACAAGGTTCTCGGTCAGCGTCCCAAGCTTCTTTCTGGTGTCTGCCGTCAGGGCGTTGATGTTGTCGATGCTGCTCTTGACGTTCGGGCGGTTCTCGGCGAGTATGCCGTCGATTTTTTCGGTGATCTTGTTCAGCCGTTCGGCGCCCTGGCGGACCGAAGCCAGAATGGCCGGTACCTTTTCACGGAGATCCTTGGACAACTGGGTGATGTTGGCGATAGTCTCGGAGATCTGCTTCTTCTGTTCCTCGCCGATGCCGAGGGCCTCGACGGCGCTGCCCATGGCGGTGCCGCTGCGGCCGATGATCGGCTCGGTGATCCGCCCGCCGACCGGCTCATCGTCGCCCACGCTGAGGATATTGATGGCCGCCCCCTCGCCGATCAGCTTGGTCTCGATGGCCACGTGGGCGTTCTGATAGAGACGGACGTCCCTGGGAATCTCCAGGGTCAGCACGTAATAGTCGAACCGTTTGCCGCCGGTTTTCTGGTCCTTGATCCACTCGGCGTCAATGGCCGAGACCTGGCCGATCGGCGAACTGGCCAGCAGGACGCTGCTTCCTTCCTTGACGCCGGGAATCTGATCGAAACGGACCTTGTAAAAGGTCATCTCCTTGCCCATTTCGCCCAC
>JAACEH010000021.1 GCA_011682595.1 Anaerolineaceae bacterium | reverse complement strand
CGTTGGGATTCAACCCGTGCGTCTCTATGCCGGCCGAGTACGCCTCGATCACGTCGCTCTTGATCGCCCGGGCCCACCCCTCGGCCATCTGGCTCCGGCAGGAGTTGCCCGTACAGAGAAATAGGATTTTCAGTTTGTCCGCCATGTTTAGTCCTTGGATAGATTGATCGTGATATTCTTCGGCAGCGCCAGGCCTGCGGCGACCTGCATGGCCTTGAACAGGCCCACAGGCACCGCGCAGCCGGCACAGCAGCCTTTCAAGTTTTCACGGACGGTCTCCAAGACCGCACTCTCGGAGGCTGAACTGATTTCCTGATAGGCATCGACCGGGCATCGCTCCTCCAGTGCCGCCGCGAGAATCCGTATCTTCTCACAGTCCGAGTGGACCGCGAACGAGACGTTCTGGCCGTCTTCGCTTAAGACAGTTGCCTGAGTCATGAAACCACAGACGCCCGCGTCAATCTCAACAGTTGCCATGGGACGCTCCTATCAATTAGTGGGCGCAAAGCTCGCCCAGCGACTTCTTGCGAACACATGCGAGGTATTTGGCATCCTGGCGCACCGTTGGATCATCTGCCAGGCTGGCGTCCAGCCAGGCCAGGGCCTTGCCTACCCGGGGCGGGGCCTTGTCCGCCCGGCGGTAGTAAATCCACCGACCTTCTTTGCGGGAATCCACGAGCCGGGCAGCCTTGAGGATGGACATGTGTTTGGAAACGCTCGATGGTGCCAGATGCAGCATCTCGATGATCTGGCAGACGCACAGTTCCTGCCCACGCAGGAACATCAACACCCGCACCCGGTTCTCATCGGCCAGGGCCTTGGCGACAGCCATGAACTCTCTCATGATTATCTCCGTTAATTCGCCACTTAACGAATTATAGTCGCCAGGGCCGTTCCTGTCCACACAAAAATCCACACAAAAAAATGATGGGGTGGGTCAAGAGGACGGGGCGGGGGTGTCGTCGTCAATGAGGGCCTCTTCGACCTTCATGTGGCGGGGGCCGCCGCTGCGGGAGGTCGACCAGTCGCGCGGGGGCTTGACGCCGCTCAGCTCGTCGAGGCGGCCCAGTTGCTCCATGCGCTCGACGATCAAGGCCCAGGCGCACGGCAGGTCGGGATTGATCTCGCACTTGCCGTCGTTGGTGCCGCCGCAGGGGCCGTTCATCAGGGACTTGCTGCACCGGGCCACGGGGCAGATGCCGCCGGTCTCGGCCAGCATGCAGTCGCCGCAGGCGGCGCACCGCTCGTCCCATTCGCCCTGGGCGACGTTTGCCCCCATGAACGAGGTGTTCATGGCCGGCAGGACGATCGTGCCGTCCAGGCACTCGGTCACGTAGTTCACGCCCACGCCGCAGGCCATGGAGAGCACCACCTCGGCCCCGGCGGCCTCCTCGGCGATTTCCTTGACGTACTCGGCGTCGCACTGGCGGGTGATGGTGCGCTCCAGGATGGTCCGCTTTCTGTCGGCCAGTTGGTCCTTGAGGCGCAACTGGGCGGCCAGCACCGAGACGGATCGCTCGCCGCCGGTCAGGCACACGGTCACACAGCCCCCGCAGCCAAGCAGCAGGACGGTGTCGTAGGCCTCGATCATCTCGTAGGTTTCATCGAACGGTTTTCGGTCTGCAACGATCATGGTCTAGGTCTCCCCTGCGGCCTTGTCGCCGGCGGCCAGGGCAGGTCCCAGCCGAGCGATGCGGGCCGTCATTTCCTGAGCGATTTCGGCGAATCGAGATCCCATGGCGGCCGAGAGCTGGAACATCTCCAAGCGTTCGGGGTCCAGGCCGACCTCCACGAGACGTCGCCGGGCCTCGGCCACGTGGCGCTTGGCCCGGGTGTTGCCGCTGATAAAGTGGCAATCCCCGTCCAGGCAGCCGGCCACGTAGACCCCGTCGGCGCCCTCGGCGAAGGCGCCGAGCATGGTCGGCACGTCGATGCGGCCGCTGCACGGCAGGCGGATGATACGGATGTTCGTTGGGTAATGCAGTCGCGAGGCCCCGGCCAGGTCCGCGGCGGCATAGGCGCAGAAGTGGCAACAGAAGGCGACGATCCTGGGCCTGAAACCGTTCTGCACGGCGGCTTCCCGGGTTTGTTCCTGAGCTTGGGGGGTCATTTTCTGGCTGCCTCCTCAACGTCCGGGCGACACGGCTGGAAGAGTCCGCCGACGGCGGCCCGAAGCTGCGGGTCGGTGAACGATTGCAGGGCGATGGCCCCGGCCGGGCACTCGGCGGCGCAGACCCCGCATCCCTGGCATGCCGCGGGCTCGATTACCGCCACGCCGTCCTCGATTCTGGGTACGCTGTGCGGGCAGACCCGCACGCAGGTCAGACAGGCTGCGCAGAGTTCGCTGTCGACGACCGAGACCGAGCCGCTGGCCCGTATGGTTTCCTTGCAGAGGATGGTTGCCGCCCGTCCGGCGGCGGCCAGTGCCTGGGCAATGGTCTCGGGAATGAACTTCGGTCCGTGAGCCAGGCCGGCCAGGAACACCCCTTCGCAGGCGAAGTCCACGGGGCGCAGCTTGACGTGGGCTTCCAGGAAGAATCCGTCCTGGGTCATCGGCACGCGCAGCGTCTGGGCCAGGACTTTGTTCTCCTCGCTGCCGACCACCGCCGCCGACAGCACGACCAGGTCGGGCTCGAAGTTGCACTGCCGGCCGGTCGACGGGTCCGTCACGCGGACGCTGCCGTCGGGGTGCACCTCGGGTTTGTGATCGTCGTCGTAGCGGATGAACACCACCCCGGCCTCGCGTGCCCGGAGGTAATACTGCTCGGCCCGCCCGAAGGTCCGCACGTCCTTGTAAAGAACGGTGACGCGGCAATCGGGATTTCGCTCTTTGATTTCCAGAGAGTTCTTGACCGCCTCGCCGCAACAGATGCGGCTGCAATACGGCCGCTCATCGGTGCGGCAGCCCACACACTGAATCATGACCACCTGCCGGGCCTGGTTGACCGAGCCCAAGGCCAGCCGCCGTTCCAACTCCCGCTGCGTGACGACCTTGTCGCAGCGGCCGTGCTCGTACTCGGTGGGCTCGTACATCTCGGCCCCGGTGGCGACGATGGTCACGCCATGGCGCAGCGTCTGCCGCGAGCCATTGGCCGCGACCACCGACTCGAAGTTCCCCACCGAACCGGTGCACTTCTGGAGCGTGCTTTCCAGGTGCACGGTCAGGCTGGGCTGCGACTGCGTGCCTTCGATCAGGCCATTCATCAGCTCCGCGACGTCGTCGCCTTCAAGAGTGCGGCGGATGTGCCGCAACTGTCCGCCGAGTTGAGCGGTCCGCTCGACCAGGTGAACCTCGAACCCCTGCTCGGCCAGGTTCCCGGCGGCGACCATCCCGGCCAATCCGCCGCCGATGACCAGAGCCGTCTGGACCACCGGCTGGATCTGTTCTTCCAGCGGTGTCAGCCGGCAGGCCTTGGCCGTAGCCGAGGCCAGAAGGTCCCGGGCCTTGCCCAGGGCCTGCTCGGGCTGGTCGCCGTGGACCCACGTGCACTGGTCGCGGATGTTGGCCATCTCGATCAGGTACTTGTTCAGGCCGGCCTGTCTCAGGGCGTCCTGGAAAATCGCCAGGTGGGTCCGCGGCGTGCAGGAGGCCACCACCACGCGGTTGAGCTTCCGGTCGCCCACGGCCTTGATGATCATGGCCAGTCCTTCGGGCGAGCAGGTGTACAGGCTCCGCTCGGCGTAAGCCACCCCGGGCAGCGTCCCGGCGAACTCGACCAGCGACTGGACGTCCACCACTCCGGCGATGTTGTTGCCGCAGTGGCACACGAACACGCCGACCCGCGGCGGCTCGGACGATACGTCGCGCTCCACCGGATACTCGGGAGCCGTCTGACAACTGAACCTGGTCGCCGACAGGTCCTTGCCGAGCATGGCCGCCGCCGCCGAGGCCTCGGTGACCGAGTCCGGGATGTCCTTGGGGCCGGCCGCCGTGCCGCAGACCACCACGCCCTGCCGCGAGGTCGTGCCCGGGCTGAACGAGCCTGTCCTGACGAAGCCGTGCTCGTCCAGTTGCAGGCCCAGCAGGCGGGCCATCTCGGCGGCCTGCGGGTGGCATTGCAGGGCGGTTGACAGCACCACCGCATCGAATGTCTCGACGAGGTTCCGGTCCTCCTCGCCGCTGAACTCCAGGTGCAGGTCGCCGGTTGCGAAGTCCTGCCGCACGGCGCTGACCATGCTTCGCACATAACGCACGCCGGACTGCTCGGCCCTCTGGTAGTAGGCCTCGTAGCCCTTGCCGTGGGCTCGCATGTCAATCATGAAGATGGTCGCCTTCAGGCCCTCGGCATGCTCGGCGGCCAGCATGGCCTCCTTGGTGGCGTACATGCAGCAGACGCTGGAGCAATACTCGCAACCCCGGTCCGTCACCTGGCGCGAACCGACGCACTGGATGAAGGCCAGACGCTTGATCTCGGTGCCGTCACCGCGGCGAAGCAGGCGACCGGAGGTGGGCCCCGAGGCGCTGAGCAAGCGCTCGAACTCCAGGGCGGTCATGACGTTCGCATAGCGGCCGTAACCGTACTCGCCGCTGAGACGGGCGTCGAACATGCTATGGCCGCTGGCCACGACCACGCCGCCAATGTCGATCCGCCGCTCGGTGGGCTGATCGTCAAGGCGAATGGCGCCGGCCTCGCAGACCCGCACGCACTGGAGACAGTCGCTGCACAGGCCACAATCGAGGCACCGCTCGGCCTCGGCAACGGCCGCCTCCTCGTCCATGGCCAGGTTCACTTCGTCGAAACCCCGGAGACGCTCTTCCGTGGGAACCACTGGCCCCGGTTGACGCGGTGTCCGCACCCGGGGTTGCCGCAAGTGCTCCTGTTCCAGTGGCGGCAACTCGGCGGGGGCCGGGTTGCACTGCCCGGTTTCCAGAGGGCGGCCGGCCAGGTAGTTGTCGATGCTGACGGCGGCCCGGCGGCCCTGGCCCATGGCCCCGGTAACAGTCTGCGGCCCGGTCACGGCGTCACCGGCGGCGAAGATTCCGTCGGCCGAGGTGGCCAGCGATTGAGGGGCGGCCTTCAGTCGGCCGGAAGTCAGTTCCACGATCTCCCGGAGCGGCTCGGTCTCGACGCCCTGGCCGACCGCGGTGATGACCGTGTCGGCTTCGACGAAAAACTCGGAATCCGGAATCGGCACCGGTCTGCAGCGGCCGGATTCGTCCGCTTCGCCCAGCCGCATGCGAATGCACTTCAGCCCGAGGAGTTCACCTTGGTCGTTGCCGGCCACCTGGAGCGGGGCGGCCAGCGTGTGGAGCAATACGCCCTCCAGTTGGGCCTGCTCGACCTCCTCGGCCAGGGCCGGCATCTCGACCTCGCTCCGCCGGTAGAGGATGGTGACCTGGCTGCCGCCCAGCCGCCGGGCGGTCCGGGCGACGTCCACGGCCACGTTGCCGCCGCCGATGACCACCACCCGCGGGCCGACCTTCTCGGCCTGTCCAAGGTTGACCGAGCGCAGGAAGGCCATGCCCTCGACCAGGGCCGGGGCCTCCTCGCCGGGCACGCCCAGCGAGCGCGGGGCGTGGGCCCCGATGGCCAGCAGTATGGCCTCGTAGCCCCGGACCTTGAGATCGGCCAGGGTGATATCGCGGCCCAGTTTCTGATTGCAGTTTATCTGAACGCCCAGCTCTCGGATGGCCTGAATGTCCCGCTCAAGAATGTCGTGGGGCAGGCGGAATTGCGGAATGCCCACCCGCAGCATGCCGCCCGGTTCGTCGAGGGCCTCGAACACCGTGACCTGGTGACCCCGGCGGGCCAGGTAATCGGCGGCCGTGAGCCCCGCGGGCCCGGAGCCGATCACCGCCACGCGCTTGCCGGTCGGCGGGGCGATTACCCGGCCCAGGCACTTGTCGCCGGCCTCGAGCCGGTCCTGCAACTCCGCATCGGCGGGATGGGCGGCGCAATAATCGACCAGGAAACGTTTCAGCGACATCACCGAGACCGGATCGTCGTAGGCCGCCCGGGCGCAGTTGAGTTCGCACGGGTGGTGGCACACGCGGCCGCAGACCGAGGGCAGCGGGTTGGTGTCGCGCAGGGTCTGCAGGGCCTCGTGGTATCGCCGCTGGCGGACCAGGGCGATGTAGCCCTGCGGGTTCGTTCCCAGGGGGCAACTGAGCATGCAGCGCGGGCGCTCGGCGCGGCGGATGGCGAAGGTGTTGGGCACGGCCTGCGGGTAGAGCCGGTCGATGGCCTTGCGAGTGTTGAGCCCCTGGTTGAAATCGTTGTCCAACTCGGCGGGACATACTTCCGAGCATTGCCCGCAACCGGTGCACTTGTCCGCATCGACGAAGCGGGGCCTGAGGCGCACGGTGGCCGTGAAGCGGCCGGCCCGGCCTTCCAGCCGGAGAAGGTCGGCCAGGGTGAGAATCTCGATGTTACGGTCCTGGCCCACGCTGACCAGGCGAGGGCTCAAGGTGCACATGGCGCAGTCGTTGGTCGGAAAAGTCTTGTCGAGCATGGCCATGTGCCCGCCGATGGCGCTGGCCTTCTCCAGCAGGTAGGCCTTGTAGCCGGCGGCGCTGAGATCCACGGCGGTCTGGATGCCGGCCACGCCCGCCCCGACGACCAGGACGGATCCCAGGGGGGCGTTTTCTTTCTTTTTGGCGGAGTCGATCATCGGCACTTCCTTACGGCTTGACGGGCGTCGGTCAGGTGGCTGCTCAGCCACTTGCGGGCGCCCGGCAGGTCCATGGCCAGGGCCAGCAACTCGGTGAAGTAGTAAATGGGCAAATGCACAGTGCGGCCGATTCTTTCGCTCACACTGCGCTGCCAGGCGTCCAGGTTCATGTGGCAGAGCGGGCAGGCCGTGACCAGCCCGGTGACGTCCTGGGCCAGGGCGTCCTGGAAAATGCGAGCCACCAGGTCGACCGCGATCGGCTTGTCGGTCAGGGCGAAGCTGCCGCCGCAACAATCCGTCTTGTACGACCAATCGATCGACTGCGCGCCGCAGACACTCATGAGTTCTTCCATCAGGCCGGGGCTCTCGGCGTCGTCGACGCGGGCGTACTGCTGAGGCCGTACCAGCAGGCAGCCGTAGTAACAGGCCAACCGCATCTCGCTCAGCGGGCGGACGATTCTTTCGGCCAGCCGGTTCCGCATGTCCTGGCCGGCCAGGACGGTCAACAGGTGATGGACCTCGGCCGACTCGGGCCTTGCCGCCGAGGCGCTCCCCAGCGAATCCGGCCAGGTCTCCGGATGGTCCTCGAGGAAGTTGCGGCTGAAGGCCAGGTTGTTGTAACAAGCGGCGCAATTGACCATGACGTCGCAGCCGCGGGCGGCGGCCAGGGCCAGGTTGCGGGCCGAGAGCCGGACCGAGAGTTCGCGGTCCACGTCTCTGGCGGCCGAGGCCCCGCAGCAGTTCCAGTCCTCAAGTATCCGCATCGGTCGCCCCAGGGCCTCCAGAACGGCTACGGTCGAATGACCGAACTCGGAGCCCAGGCCGTCCATCGCGCATCCGGGGAAGAACAGCATCTCTTTGTCCTTCATGGCTATTGTCCTCCCGGCTCTTTTTGCGGCTCGAACAACCGGGCCATCTCCTTGCGATTGGCGATGCTCGGACTGAGCAATCTCATCTTGCCCTTCATCAGCAGCTTCAGGCCCATCTGCCAGTCGTCAAACAGGCCGCCGGTCTTCAGGCGAAGACGGAAAGCCAGCAGGCCGTCGTTCATGCGGCCGCGACTCTTCAGCATCTGCAACACCAGGTCGTCGAAGGCGGGGGTCTTGCCGGCCTGGGCCAGTTGGCCGTGGGCCAGCGCCGCCCCGCGAAGCTGGGCCAGGACGCTGGGGATGTCCACCTCGTTCGGACAGCGGCTCAGACAGGTCTGGCAACGCACGCACTTCCAGGGCCCGTTTGCGGCCAGCAGAGGCTCGACCTCGCCGACCTGCAGCAGGCGCATCACCTGGTGCGGCTTGATGTCCATCCGCTCGGCCACCGGGCACCCGGAGGTGCACTTGGCGCAGCCGTAACAGCGCCTGTAACCGCTTTGAATTTCGACGATTTCCAAGGCCATATCCTTTTCCTCTGGTCGGGGCCACTCAGGCCCGTGTCCCGGCCTGGTCCGCCGTCGAGTCCTGGTCGTCCTGCGGCATGTCCGGCCTGGGCAACAGGCCCGCCCCCCGGACAACGTCCGGCACGGCCGGCTCCCACTCGATGGCCTGAATGTGAACGCCGCGGACACCCTCGATCTCGCGGAGTTGCTCGATGAGTTCGACGGCGATGGCCTTGCCGATCTCCGCGGACTCGGCGCGAAGTTCCTTTTTCTTCTCGGGCGGCATGTCCTTCTTGATCACCGGGAAGCGCTTGATGAGTTCGTCGGGGACGCTTACCCCGGCCACCGAGGAGTTCATGTAACGCAACATGCCGGCGCTCTTGGGCACGATGATGCCGCCCAGGATGGCCGTCTTCTCATGAAGGCCCAGGTTGCGGACCTTGACCATGGCCTCGGCGAATCGTTTCACGTCATAGATGCCCTGGGTCTGGATGAAATCGGCGCCCGCGGCGACTTTCTTGGCCAGGCGGACCACGCGAAACGGCACCGGGTCGCCCAGGGGCGTCCAGGCGGCGCCGACCAGCAGCCGCGGCGGCGGATCGGCCGGGTCTCCGCCTTGCTGGCGTCCCTGGTCGCGCATGGTCTTGAGGATCTGGACGAGTTGGATCGAGTCGATGTCGTAGACGTTCTTGGCCCCCGGGTGGCCGTTGAGCCGTCCCGCTCCGCCGAAGGACTGGTGGTCCCCGGCGATGCACAGGCAGTTGCGTATGCCCAGCGCCGCGGCGCCGAGGATGTCGGCCTGGATGGCGATCCGGTTGCGGTCGCGGGTGGTCATCTGCATGACCGGCTCGAGCCCTTCCTGAAGAAGGATCACCGCGGCGGCAATGGACGACAGGCGGACCACGGCCGTCTGGCAGTCGGTGATGTTGATCGCGTCGGCACAGCCCCGCAGGATGGCCGCCTTTTGCCTGACCACGCCGTCGTCGCTGCTCATGGGTGGACCGATCTCGGCCGTCACGGCGAAATGTCCAGCCTCAAGCACTCTTTCCAGGTTCGAGCCTGATTTCATTTTGCTGTTCAAAGCAGAATCCCGATTCAAGAGGACACACTAATGCCGCGCATCGTGCAGAAACCGTGTCTGCTGCGCGGCGGGCCGACTTTCCCGGACTTCGGTAGCGTCCTTGCTTGCCTCCGATAGCCCGGGCCACTGTATCGAACAGTTGTTGTTATGTACCGCAGGCTTAGGGACTATGGCAACACCCCGACCTGCTGCGGCCGGCGGCAAAGGCCGGCCGCACGGCCCGTATGGGGGGCTGCGCTGTCGGCACAGCGGGGACAGGCAGGCCGCCCCGCATTCCACGCCGACTCAATAGGAATGGTAGCACGGTTGTGCCGGGTGTCAAGGGGCTTGTCGCCCGTGTTTGCCTCGTTCCAAAAATCCGTGAATTCTGTTGTAACCGGAGTGGTACTTTGTACACTGCCTCCCGTTGCCGGCGCCGTCGGCGGTTGAGGGTGTGCCGGTGGACGAAAACTGAAAGGGCGAGACGATGGGCGAGGAAAATCGCAGGCCTGGCGGCTTGCGGATTGGTTGGGCCTGCCGGGACGTTACCCCCCGGCGACCGAGCGTGCTTCGCGGGCAGTTTTATGCGCGTATCTCCGAGGGAATCGGAGATACGATTACCGTGACCGCCCTGGCTATCGAGTCAGCCGGTTCGGGCCAGGGGCCCAGCCAGGCGATCATGGTTTCCTGCGACACGGTCGGCATACCGGCGGCCATTCAGCAACAGGTGCGCGAGTCGCTGGGCGGTCGTCTGCCGGACTTCGATCCGCGGATGCTCTTTCTTCATGCCACGCACACCCACACGGCGCCGACGACCGAAGATGGCATTTATCCGCCCCAGGACGAGCCGGTGATGCCGCCGACCGAGTACGCGGCCCTGTTCGTCAATGGCGTTGTCGAGGCGGCCGAGGAGGCCTGGAAGGGCCGCGCCGACGGGGGCCTCAGTTGGGCCTACGGCCAGGCGGTCGTCGGGCACAACCGCCGGGCGGTCTACCTCGACGGGTCGGCCAAAATGTACGGCCGGACCGACGACCAGCAGTTCGCCGGTCTCGAAGGCTACGAGGACCACGGGCTGAACGTGCTGCTGACCTGGGACGCCGGGGGAAAGCTGACGGGGATGGTGGTTAACCTGGCCTGCCCGTCGCAGGTTGGCGAACACGGCCTGCTGGTCTCGGCGGACTTCTGGCACGAGACGCGCGAGCAGTTGCGCAGCCGGTACGGCGACGACCTGTTCGTTCTGGGGCAATGCGGGCCGGCCGGCGACCAGTCGCCGCACTTCCTGTTGTTCGAGGATCTGGAAGCCGCCATGCGCCGGCGAAGAGGGCTTTCCGAGCGGCAGGAGATTGCCCGGCGGATCGCCAATGCGGTCGATGATGTTTTTGACGGGGCCAAGGCGGACATGCGGACGGAACTTGTCTTCGAGCACCTGGTCGAAACGGTTGAGCTTCCGGCCAGGATGGTCACCGAGGAAGAATACGAGCAGGCCAGGGCCGAGTGCCGGAAGCTGGAAGCCGACGCCGAGATGGAGGCTTCCCGGCGGTTCGTACATCTGGGCCGCAACCGCAGGGTGATCCAGCGCTACGAGACCCAGGGCGCGGCTCCCCGCCACGAGGTCGAGGTCCACGTGCTGCGCCTCGGCGAGGTGGTCATAGCCACCAACCCGTTCGAGTTGTTTCTGGATTTCGGGCTGCGCATCAAGGCCCAAAGCAGTGCCTTGCAGTCCTTCCTGGTTCAACTGGCCTGTGCCTATGATGGTTACTTGCCCACGCAGCGGGCGGTTCAGGGCTGCAGCTACGGGGCGGAAGTGGCCAGCAACCTGATCGGCCCGGAAGGCGGCCAGGTCCTGGTCGACCGCACGGTCGAACTGATTAACGAATTGTGGACCTAGCAATATCCCGTGAGTTTGCAGAGGAGACCTGTGGTTATGGCAAGCAGAGAGACGAGTGAGAAGCTGGCCATTCACGGGGGTCGCCGGACTGTGCCGGAAGGCATGGTCGGGAAGTGGCCGCTGGTGGGTGATGTGGACCGACAGATGGTCATGGCGTCGCTGGAGGCGGGGACGTTCACCGTCGGGGCCAACTACAAGGCGCTCGACGTCGAGTTCGCCGAGTGGGCGGGGCTCGCTCATGCCGTGTTCTGCAACTCGGGCACGGCGGCCCTGCACATGGCCTTGGTGGCCTGCGGCTGCGGGTGCGGCGACGAGGTCATCGCCCCGGCCTACACCTGGCCCTCCTCGGCGACGTGCTGTCTGCACCACAACATCATCCCGGTCTTCGTGGACATCGACTGGGCGACGATGAACATCGACCTCGAGAAGATCGAGGCGGCCATCACACCGCGGACCAAGGCCATCATCGCCGTGCATCTTCACGGGCTGATGGTCGACATGGACCGTGTAATGGCCATTGCCAGGAAGCACAAGCTGATGGTCATCGAGGATTGTTGCCAGGCCCACGGAGCGACCTTCCGCGGGAAGCGGGTCGGCAGTTTCGGCCATTGCGCGGCGTTCAGCAACAATCAGAACAAATTGCACTGTAGCGGCGAAGGCGGCTTCTTCGCTTCAAACGACAAGGAACTCTTCGAGCATGGCAAGACGCTCTGGTACTTCGGCGAGCACCGGCCGCCGGAGGCCGGCGAGGCCTTTTTCGCTTACGGTATGGGCTGGATGTATCGCAGCACCGAACTGACGGCCGCGCTGGCCCGAGCCCAGTTGACCAAACTCAACGGCTATCTGGAGCAGATTCGCGCCAACGTCCTGCGGCTCGAAGCGTGCCTGGCCGATGTGCCCAATCTGATCCTGCCCGAGGTGCCCGACGGCCACGTGCCCAACTACTACAACTACACCATCCGTTTCGACATGGAGGCCCTGGGCCACGCCGCCGATGCCCCGCTGTTCCGCGACAAACTGGTCAAAGCCCTCAAGGCCGAAGGCGTGGACACCGGCGTCTGGCAAGGCTGGCCGGTGCCGGAGATGACGGCCATCGCCGCCAGGAACGCCTACGGACGCGGCTGCCCGTGGTCGTGCAGCGAGTCAACGGTTGACTACTCGCTCGACCAATTCCCCGTGGCGATCAAGCATTGCGGGTGGCACACGGGCATGACCATGCCCCTGCGTCCGCCGAACGGCCCGCAGGTGGCCGAAGCGGTCGC
>JAACEH010000225.1 GCA_011682595.1 Anaerolineaceae bacterium | reverse complement strand
AATCTCCAGGAACCCCTCCTCGACCTCGATCGGCGGGGCCCCGGCCCCCAGCCGGGCGGTCCACTCGCCGCGGCCCACCGAGAGCACGCGGTGCCGGCCCCAGTGAAACATGTCGGGCGACAGGGCGAACCATATTTCCGGCGGGTTCAGCGAGGTGCGGCTCACCGGACGGTGCAGGGCGGCATATTGTCCCCCCACGCGGCGCGGCAAAAGCACCACGTCCTTGTTCTCGGTCGTGAAGATCGGGCCGTGCCGGTCGAACGTCTTGAAGTCGCGTGTCGTGGCCAGCAACGTTACGACCCCGTGCGACGACGGGCCGACGTAGGTGATCGCGCACAGACCTTCGCCCTCCAGGGCCGTGATGCGGGCGTCCTCCAGGCCATACTCCTCCAGCGGATGTTCCGGCAGCAGCGTCGGCTGGGGATCGATCCAGTCGATGGTCACGCCGTCGCGGCTGGTGGCCAGGCGAAGGTGCGAGGTGAAAGGCAGCCGCACCAGGCCCCTTGTCTTGTCGAATATCTCGCGGCGGTCGGAGGTGTCCAGCTGGTCCAGCGACCGGACGTCGATCCGCATCTTGGGGCTGTCGCCGCTGAAGTCCCACCGCGGAAAGGCCAGCCGGTCTGCCGGCTGGTCGGCCACGGCCTCGACCACGCGGATCAACAGGTAGGTGAGCCCGTGCCGGCGGACGACGCCGGGATTGAAGGTGCCGAGAACAGCGAAGTCCGGCCGCGACGGCGGCACGTCCTCGGGACGAACCAGGCAGCGCTCCAGCAGGCGTTCCATCATAACCGTTTTCCTTTCCCCTTCGCTCGATTCGCAGCAGCCGGCGGTCATCCGCCCTTGGGCTCGGTGGGGTTACGATCTTCACAGGGCCCCCCCGTCTGGCAGAGCCCGCAGCCGTAGGCGCCTTCCCAGCCGAACTCCTCGAGGCCCAGCTTCTTGTATGTACTCGTAGGCGTGAGTGCGGCAGGCTTCCTTGCCGCGGTCCGCACGTGCGTGCCTCGTTGCCGCTACAAGCCCCCTGACACCAAGCCCCCTGCACCGCAGGGGGACGCTGTGTGCTTGGTTGGTGTCCTGCGGCAGTGCCGCGGGCTTGCCCGGTCCTATTAGCCGGCTTCCTTTTCCGGCGGCTTGGGTGGTTTGCGGGGCGTCACCCATCCGGCGGCCAGGCTGGCCATGACGGCCACGATCAGGCCCATGACCGCCCCCACTGCGCTGCTGGTCATCGAGTATTCGGTCTTGGCCATGGAATTGGCGAACTTGTACCCGCGGTCGCTGCGGTTCTTCAGCCCGATACCGACGACCGTGGATTCCTTGGTGCCGGCTCCCTCAAGGCCCTTCACAGTCCGCGGGGCAATAGCCCGCTTCCACACGGTGCAGACCAGGTAGCTCGGCAGCCAGGCCGGCGACGGCTGCCAGGCTTTGCCCAGGGGGACCTTGGCCACCTCCGAGGCCGGCATGCCTTCTTCGCCGGCAATCGGATATGGGTTCCGGTTCTGAAGGGCCGACACATAGCCGTAGGCGCCGCCGGCGGCGACGATCAGAAAAAACACAAGAGTCTTCATTGCGATGGCTCTCCACCAGGACTCGCGGACGCAGAGGATTTCGATGCCCCAGCTTATCAGAACAGGTTCCCTTCCGCAAGGCCAGCCGACCAGCCGCGCTGCCCTGCGTGTGTGACCGATTTTTCTGGCGGCGCGCCGGCGTAGGGGCACGGCCTGCCGTGCCCGCTCCCGGCCGCTTACTCCCTTGACAATACATGGCCAGAAGCGATAGTGGATCGGCGGTCGAGAGCTTTCGCCGAGGATAATAGCCGGCCGGCAAATCTCATGGCACGGGGCAGGAGGCAGGGACAATGTTTGCTCTTCGCACTTCAAGGGCTGCGCGGTTGACCCTTGCCGCATCTTTGGCGGTTCTGCTCGGAGCCGGTGTGCCGGCGATCGCCCTGGAGGTCAAGGTCACACAAGACACCGGGAGACTGATGCCCTACCAGGTCTTTGAACTGACCTTCCAGCACCGCTGGGATCACCGGCGCGGACTGGTCAAGGACATGACCATCACCATCGGCGCCGGCAAGGGCCTGACCGGCTACTGGTACGATCCGCGGACGGCTAATATCATCTCCCGCTTCGAGGTCGCCAAAGACGGGCGGCAGGATTTCAAGGTGCCGCCGTTTGAGATTGATCTGGCCCTGCTGGTGACCTCCGGCGTGGTCGAAGCCCGAAGGGCTGACAGCCAGTGGCCGGGGGGCGTAAGCCCCCGGATCGCTCATTCCGGGAAACTGTTGACGACAGTCGGCCTGACCGCTAGCATTCCTTGTTCTTGAAGACCGATCATTCGTGGACGGATGAACACATTCGCCAGGAGGTGTTGCAGTGAATCTGGACAAAGGCATCAGTGCCAACGTTGCAGCCCTTCGCCGTAATCCGTACCCGGGGCGGGGAATCGTTATCGGTCTCAGTCCCGACGGCAAGCGCTATGTGCAGGTCTACTGGATCATGGGCCGCAGCGAGAACAGTCGCAACCGCATCTTTGTCAACGAAGGCGGCATCGTCAAGACCCGGGCTTACGATGAGAGCAAGGTCGAGGACCCGTCGCTGATTATCTACAACGCCACTCGCGTGGCCGGCAAGTGTCACGTCGTCAGCAACGGCGCCCAGACCGACACCGTCTGCGCCGGCATGGCCGCCGGCAAGAGTTTCGAGCAGTCGCTGAGCGGCGCTCGCTACGAACCCGACGCGCCGAACTTCACGCCGCGTATCAGCGGGGTGGTCAACCTGGCCGACCCCGCCAACCCGATCCAGTTGTCCGTGCTCAAGGCCTCGCCGGCGGAGCCCGAACTGTGTCTGCGACAAACATTCTGCTGGGAGCGCGGCACTCGGGGCCTGGGCTATTGCATCACCACCTACACGACAGACGGCAGCCCGTTGCCGTCGTTTGAGGGCGAACCATACGCAGTTCCTCTGCTGGACGACGCGGCCGAGACGGCCCGGTTTTACTGGGACGTTCTGAACGAGGACAACAAGATCTCCCTGGCCGTCAAGAGCATCGACCGCCAAACCGCCGAGGTGGCCCTGGAGATCGTAAACAAACACCAGTAGGGCGGCGCGTGATCGCCCCGGCGCACGGCGGGTGCCGTGGTCACGGTGTCTGTGACCACGAGGGGGCGAACTCGCGGTGGGTGTCGCCATGCCCCCGCCTCCGCGGCAAGAAGCGTAGGAACACGGCGCGGGCGTGCCCGCGTAGGCTCACTAAGACAAGGCGACCTCGGCCCCGCTGCGCTCGTCCGACAGGTATGCCGAGTAAATCACGGTCATCGTATCGACGGCCAGGTCCAGACCGCAGATCGGCTCGCGGCCCGTTGCGGCGCAGGTCACGAAGTCCTGCATCTCGTCCTGGTAGCCCATCGTGTAGTGCTCGTTGGCCGAGACCGGCGACCAGCCCTCATTGCTGCTGAGCTTCTCGACCAGGTACAGGTCGGCCATCTGCTCGTGCTTTGGATTGTACAGGTCGAGCATGCTGACCGGATTGAGCCGGCACCGCGAGCGATGGTTGTTGGCGAAGACCTCGACGTAATCGTAGCAACCGCCCAGGGTCGTCTCGCCGGTCACCACGTCGCCGACCGTGCCGTCCTCGAAGACCACGTGCATCCAACCGTAGTCCTCGATGTCGCGCAGGAACCCGGCGTCGCGATAGCCGTCGATCCTGGTCAGCTTGTGCGTGCGAGCGGTCACCGACGCAGGACGGATCGGCTTGCCCCGCGTGGCCTGCCCCTCGACGCGCTTCAGATAGAGCAGGGCGGTCAGCGGGTGGCAGCCCTTGCCGACCAGCGACCCTCCGCCGGCCCGGCTCCAAATTCCATAGTCCGGCGAGTGCGAGCCGCTGTGCGACTCCTCGCCGATCAGCCGCAACACCTGGGCGCCCGTCTCGCGAATCACCTCGGCTTCCTTCTGGACGGCCGGGGCGTAGACGAAATTCTCGGCGTAACCGAATATCACGCCGGCCTTCTTTACGGCCTTGCTGATGCGCTCCAGGCTTTCGCACACAGCCGCCAGCATCGGCTCCTTGGGCGCCTTGTCACCGCAGAACGAATCCTCGCCCGCCGGACCGAAGTACCCCGTCAGCGGCTTCTCGCAGACCACGTGCTTGCCCGCCTTGACGGCCGCCAGGATGTTGGCCTCGTGAACCAGCGGCGGCGAACAGACGTCCAGCAGGTCAACCCGGCCGATCATGGCCTCAACCGAATCGAAGGCCTCGACGCCGTGGGCGGCGGCGAACTTTTCGCGGCTCTCCTTGCGACGCGACGTTACGCCGACCACCTCCACCCCCAGGCCGTGCACCCGGCGCAGGCACTCCAGATGA
>JAACEH010000224.1 GCA_011682595.1 Anaerolineaceae bacterium | reverse complement strand
CGAAAGGTCAGCGGCCGGCTGCTGCTGCGGGCCATCTGCAGGGCCACGCCGGCGACCTGCGGCCAGTGGAGCATCCGCGGCGAACCGTTGATCTGCGGCGGCGAAATCTTGCGGTGCAGGCAGCCCAGGTCTCCGGCCACGACGCCGGCCAGGGTGTCGGCCGGTTCGCCGCCGAAGCTGACCACGGCCTCCGGGGCGGGGAAGCCCGGCACGCTAAGGAAGGTGCGGCGGATTTCCTGCAGTGGCCGTCCGGCGGCGTCGGTGGCCCAGGCGAACTCCAGCACTCGCCGGCGGGCCCAGATGATGCCCTTGTTGACCAGGGCCAGGTCAACGGCCCTCTGGTCGCCCGAGACGGTGACCACCGACTCATCGGCCAGGTCCGGGGCCCAGGTCTGAAGCAGGCCGAGGTGTCCGATCGCGTCCGGCGGCATGTACTCCGGGGAGATGCCGTTATTTTCCCAAGGATCGAGAAGCTCATGTATCTGCCGCCGGGTCGTCGACCAGGAGAGGATGTGGCTGGAGTCCACCCGCTGCTCGAGCACCTGCAGCGGCACCAGCAACTCGGCGGCGTCCTGCTCCAGGTCGTCCTCGAGTTCGAACTTGATCGTGCTGCGTAGTTGCGAAAGGTTCGTAAAGGGCAGCCACAGGTCGCGGATGGAGTACTGTGCCCAGTTGACTACGACCGCCAGGCCGATGTTCTCGACGCCGCGCTGGCGGACCATGGCCATGGCCACCTCTCGCGGGTCGGTCTCGGCGTCGACCTCCTGAATGACCAGTTCGGTGATCTCGGCCCCGTCGCCGGAGCTGCGGGCCTGGGCCAACTGGACACTGTCGGGCAGCACTTGAACGGCAACAATTTCCGGCACGATGCTCTCCTACGGTTCGGTTCGCCGCCAAAGGGTGAGGAGCTGTCCCTTGCTGCGGCGCTCGACGACCATAATCATTCTCGCGGTCCGCTCGCGGCCGGTCGGCTCGGACATTTGGCCGAACTCGTCCAGGCGATACTCGGTCGCCGTGGCCGTAACGCGGAATCGATCGCTGTTGAGGCGAATTTCCTTTCTCAGGCTCCGGGCCTCCGAACTGGTCAGGGCGGCTATGTTACCCAACTGCGAGACGTTGGTGAAAGGTTCTTCTTCGCGGCGCTCCAGAATCTCGTCGACGGCTTTCTCCTTGTCGCGCAGGTGTGGCACGTCGTGCAGCAGGACTTCGCGGCCGGCGGTGTTGATGTTGGGCTGAGCTTTCCGCCACATGGTCACCTGTTCCATGAAGCGGACCCTGATCGGCGGCGCCTCGGGGTCCAGCGGATCATCACGCTGACTGGCGGCGGCCTCAATCGCGTAACGGTCGTCGTCGGTCAAGGCCGGCAGGCGGAGGTAATCATCGAGCCACAGCGGCACCAGCTCTTTCTCCTGCTGAGCCTGCTCTTGCTTGTTCCGTCGGTTTCCCTGCTGCTGGCCTTCCGGCTGGTCTTCTTCCTGGTCGATGAAGACGGCGTCCTCGCTTCGGTGCAGGTCGGCCTCGTCGGCAATGGCCCGGGCCAGGCGGCCGGCCACCCCCCGGTCGAGCCCGCAGGCGGCGGCGAAGTCGACGAAATCTTCGATGTTGCGGGACAGCTTGTCGGGATTCTCCTCCAGCAGGAGCTTCAGATCGTACTTGCCGGCGCAGTCGTCGATGTGGATGGTCAGCCGAATTGTTCGCTTATCGTCCAACTGGATGTCGAAGAACTTGTCCCTGGCCCATTCATCCTGCAGCGTGTCGGCGGCCATATCGGCCGTCTTCTCTTCAAGCATCCGCATGGCCAGCCCCGGCGTCGCGTCCAGTGCCCGCTGCAGTTGACGCACGCGGATGTGGGCTTTGGCCTGTTTGTACTCGATGCGCGTCGAAAGCTGTATCTGAGCGACAATGAGCGTCAGGGCCATGATTGTCACGATTGTGACCAGCAGGACGATGCCGCGTCGCGATGAGGATGTTCCGGATCGTTTTCGCACGTCACTCTTCCCGTTCCAGACTCTCTTTCAGGGCCGGCTGCAACATCTCGTCGGTGACCGCCGGGATGGGCAGGCGAACGGTCCTCAGGTAGACCAGAGCCTTGTCACGATTTTCCCGGTGGTCGGTCGAGACGCGAATGCGAATGGCGGCCGGCATGTTCTCAACACCGAACCCGCCTTCCCACTCCTGAACATACTCGGCCTGGCGCCCGTTGAGCGGGTCGTCTTCGGTCGGCTGCGGCAGAAACTCCATGTTCAGTTCGCTCAGTCCGTCGGCCAGCAGGACCAGCCCCTGGTCCGAGGTGCGGATCTGGCGGGCCGAGCGGTCGGTCTCGATGGGTAGTTCGCGGCGAAACAGCGCCAGGGCGTTCTCGTCGTTCGGGTCCTGGCCGACCAGGTAAGCGATTTCAAGCAGCCCGGGCTTCTCGCGAAGTTCCTCGCTGACGCGAATCGGCGTCAGGCAGGGAAAGGCGATGCTGGTGACCTGCCGCTGTGCGACCTGACGTTTCTCGACAATCAGGTAAGCCCGGCTGTCATAGACGTGCAGCCGCGACAGGTCATCGCAGATCAGGTTCATCACGCCGCGAGCCCGGGCCAGGGCATCGAGCTTCTGGTCGATCTTTCGCTTCGTCCTGACGCTGCCGCTGAGGGCCATGGCGATGGCCATCAGTACGAGGCAGCTGACCGCCGTGGCAACAAGCAGCTCGAGCAATGTCATGGCTCGCAGGCGGCGCGGTGAGGTTGTAGTTTGGCGCTGGCGTATCATGGTTGTTTCTGCCGCTGCTCTTGCCGCTCTTTGTACTGTTCGGTGAGGGGTTTCGGTATCCAGGTGGCAAGAGAGGCCAGGAGTTTGTCGGTCCCGGCGTCGCGGACTTCGATCCGAACGGCAATAAACTCGCCGGGATCGAACTCCTCTTCCTCCTTCTTTTCCTCTGTTTCCTCGGCCGGCAGTTCCTCCTCTTCCTCCTCATCACTGAACACGTCCATGGTTTCCTGTTCCTCAAACGGAACGTGCTCGGTCAGGATGCGTATAATCTTAAAAGGTGCGTTGCCGGAATCGTCGCTGTAGCCGGGCAGGGCCACTTCCTGCCGGCCCTCGACCGCCAGGTCGGCATCAGCTTCGAAATAGGGCAGGGCCAGGAACTCGTCCATGGCCGCCTCGGCGGCGGCCAATGCCCGGACTTGTTTGATGATCCGCTTGGTGTTGTTGATCGCTGCGCCCTGGCTGCCGAGAAGAACCACCAGGGCAATGCCCATGATCGCCGCAGCGGCCATGACCTCGAGCAACGTGAAGGAGTGCTTGTGAGGGCGGTTCATCGGTTCTCAGTTCCGTCGTACAGGGGCCTTGATCTTAAGCTCGTAATGCTCCGGGGTCTCGTATCCCTTAACGATTCTGGTCAGTCCCGTCAGCGGGTTCAGTCGCACCGTGCGCTTGAGGTTCGGGTTCTTCCTGTGCACCAGGTGCAGCCGAACCGGCGTACATATGCCGGTCGGCCAGAACCGCAGGACCACGGTCTGCCGGTCCAGTGCTTCGTCGGCTCCGATAATGGCCCGTTCCAGCAGCAGGTTCTTGTCCCACTGGTCCTCGGCGAACGGCGTTTCATCGGTTTCCTGCAGGTCTTCGTCCCACTCGGCGGCCGGGTCCTCCCAGAAGTAGAGAATCCGGCGTTCTTCGGGATAGATTTCCAGTCGCACGACCTTCTGTTCGATCACGGCTCGGTTGCGGGCGTTGCGCAGATGCCCCGCTATTTCGGCCGCTATCTTGTCGGCCTGGAACCTCGGGCTGATGGCGTCG
>JAACEH010000223.1 GCA_011682595.1 Anaerolineaceae bacterium | reverse complement strand
GGAGAGCCCATGTCGTGGAATCACGGAACATGCGTCGCCAGCGACGCATGCCACCCCCGCCGGGTCTGTTGACCAGATCTACTTGACTTTACCTGCAATCTTGATGTGCACCCCCGTAGCCACGGCACCGGTGGCCGCCCTTGCCAATCCCGGCCGTTTCGGGCACAATGGGTGCTCGCCGCTCTCTGCGGCGCGGGAGAAACTGCTATGGTGGACTGGATCATCGTGGGGCTGCTTGTCGCCAATCTGATCGCGGTGGCGATGGTTGTGAACCTGGTTCGCCGTCGGGCCGCCGGCGGGGACGGCTCGGCCGAGATGCAGGGGCGGATGGAGCGTCTGGGCGACCGTTTCAACGACGCCCTGGGCAAGAGCACCCTGGACCTGCAGGAACGGATCGGCCAGACCTCGGGCCAGCTGAAGGAGGCCCTGCAGAGGAGCCTGACCGAGGGCCGCAAAGAGTCGGCCGAGGCCCTGGACCGCACGACCCGGGCCCTGGAGGAACGGTTCGAGCGGCTGCAAAAGTCGAACGAAGTGCGGCTGAAGGATCTCCAGGCCGACAACAGCAAGAAGCTGGACCAGATGCGGGCCGTGGTCGATGAGAAGCTGCAGCATACGCTGGAGACGCGGCTCGGGGAATCGTTCAAGCAGGTCAGCGACCGCCTGGAGCAGGTGCACAAGGGGCTCGGCGAGATGCAGGCCCTGGCCAGCGGGGTCGGCGACCTGAAGAAGGTGCTGACCAACGTCAAGAGTCGCGGCACCTGGGGCGAAGTGCAGTTGGGGAACCTGCTGGAACAGGTCCTCGCCCCGGAGCAGTACGAGGCCAACGTGGCCACGCGCCCGGGCAGCCGCGAGCTGGTCGAGTTTGCGATCAAGTTGCCGGGCCGCGACGAGCACCGCGAAGAGACAGTCTGGCTGCCCATCGACGCCAAGTTTCCGACCGAGGACTACCAGCGGCTGGTCGAGGCCCAGGAGGCGGCCGATCCCGAGGCCGCCGAGACGGCCGGCAAGCAACTGGAGGAATCAAGGGCAGCGCCCGGGACATCCGCGACAAGTACCTGGCCCCGCCGCACACGACGGACTTCGCGATCATGTTCCTGCCGGCAGAAGGGCTATACGCCGAGGTGGTCCGCCGGCCTGGCCTGCTGGAGACGTTGCAGCGGAAGTTTCGGGTGGTGGTCTCGGGGCCGACGACTTTGGCGGCCCTGCTGAACAGCTTGCAGATGGGCTTTCGGACGCTGGCCATCGAGCAGCGGTCCAGCGAAGTCTGGAAGCTGCTGGCCGCGGTCAAGGCCGAGTTCGGCAAGTTCGGTGGAATCCTGGAGCGGGTTCACAAACAACTGACTACCGCGAGCCGCTCGATCGACACGGCGGCCCGCAAGACACGGACCATCGAGCGCAAGTTGCGCAAGGTCGAAGAGCTTCCGGTCGGCGAGGCCGGCGACGTGTTGGCTCTGGACGAATCGGAAGATGGCGAAGAGGCCGAGGAAGCGGAAGGTCCGGAAGAAAACCAGGACCTTGCGACAGAGGAGAATTGATTGGACGGTTTGCCGAGAAAAGTGACGGTCGGCACCTGTTGGATGCGCGTGGAGAAGGTTTATGCGGGGCTCGACCAGCGGCTGGGGCGGCTGGTTGAACTGGTGGACCTGATGGCCGAGAAGGCCGAGGCGGCGGGCCGGCGGCTGGACATTGCCCTGCTGCCGGAGGACTGTAACACGGCCGGCTACAGGGGCGAGTTGGACCAGCGGGCCGAGGATCTGCCCGGGCCGACCGTTAGCCGGCTGAGCGAGGCGGCGCGGCGACACGGGACCTATGTGCTGGCGCCGCACTTCATCCGCAGCGAGGGCTGCACCTATAACTCGGCCGTGCTGCTGGACCGCGAGGGCCAAGTGGCGGGCCGCTACGACAAGCTGCACGGCATCGAGTGGCCGGAAGGCAGCGGCCAGATCGAGCATTGCTGCCGGCCGGGCCTGAGAGTGCCGACGTTCGACCTGGACTTCGGCCGGGTGGGCGTCCAGATCTGCTTCGACCTCTTGTACGACGACGGCTGGCAGGCCCTGGCCGACGGCGGGGCCGAGATGGTCCTCTGGCCCAGCGCCTACGAGGGCGTCCGGCACCTGGGTTACCGGGCCTGGCGGCACGGTTACTACGTGGTCTCCTGTCCCTGGCGGCCGCCCTGCGGCATCTACGACCCGACGGGCCGGGCCATGTTCCAGGCCGGTCCGCGCGGCGACCATGTGCTCACCGAGACGGTGGACCTCCAGTGGCGCCTCATGCCCTGGAAGTCGGCCAAGGATCGCGGCAAGGCCCTGATCAAGAAGTACGGCCAGCGGATCGATCTTTTTTACCGGCGTCACGAGGACGTCTGGCTGCTGTGGTCGAACGACCCCGAGTGGCCCGTCGAGCGCATCTGCCGGGAGGAAAACCTGGAGCCCCTGCGTCCGTACCTGGAGCGCATGCGGCAGGTGCAGAACACCCAGCGCGGCGGTCCGCCGTTGGTGTGAGAGGATACAAGCCCCCTGCGCCGCAGGGGGGCGCCGGGGCTGTTGGTGTCCCACGGCAGTGCCGCGGGCTTGGCATGAGGAAGCGGGCGAACCGCCGGCGCTGGACCGAGAATCGTTTCCGAGGCTGCTGAAATAGAAGGCATGGCCGAACGCCCATTCCCCTGGAGTTGTGACGCGCAACCCGGTAAAGTTGTGACGCGCCGCCACACCGGGCGGGGGTGATTGCGGCAACTCGGCCCGAAACGTGAAGGCCGGGGCCGGGTTCAAGGGCTGGTTGGCAGGTCGAAGAATTGGGAGAATGGTTATGCTTCGAGTAAAATGGATAGTTGCCCTGGCGCTGCTCGGCGCAGTGGCGGCCGCGGCGGAGGTGGCGGTCGCGGGCAAGACCCCCAAGGGCAGTAAGAGTGAAAAGGAGAAAACGATGTCGGCCAAGGCGGCGAAGGCACCCCGGAAAGCCGGGCCCCGGAAGGTGATAGTCGGAACGAGCATGTACGCCATGTGGGGCGAGTACCCGGGCCTCGAGAAACGGCTCGAGCAGCTCGGCTCGCTGGTCGACGATATGGCCGGGAAAGCCAAGGAAAAGTACGGCCGCAGCATCGACATTGCCGCCCTGCCGGAGATCGGCGTCAGCGGCGGATTGCCTTTCGGGCCCGATGCA
Organism: Anaerolineaceae bacterium; assembly: GCA_011682595.1. The sequence continues at coordinate 2,659 of JAACEH010000223.1, read as the reverse complement.
GCCTTCCCGATCGAGGGCCGGGTGGGCGACTATTTTGCCGCCAAGTGCCGCGAGTACAACACCTATATCGTGGTGCCGATGTTTCTGAAAGAAAAGAACAAGGAGACCGGCCGGGAGGAAAGGTACAACGCCTGCGTGCTGCTGGACCGCCAGGGCAAGGTGGCCGGCATTTACCGCAAGGTCCACGCGGTGGCCGACGGCAACAACAAGACGCTGGAGGGCGGATGCCTGCCGGGCCGGAATTTTCCGGTCTTCGAGTGCGACTTCGGCAAGGTGGCCATCCAGATCTGTTACGACATGTCCTACGACGACGGTTGGGAAGTCCTGGGCCGCAAGGGCGCCGAGCTGGTCGTCTGGAGTTCGCAATCGCCGGGGCAGATCAAGGCGGCCTTCCGGGCCATGCGGAATAACTACTACGTGGTCACCAGCACCTGGCGGAACAACGCCTCGCTCTTTGACCCGACGGGGGCGATGATCCGTTGCATCACCGATCCCAAAAGTCGCGTCCTGGTCGAAGAGATCGACCTGGACTATCTGCTGATCCCCTGGCAGCGGAAGCTCCAAAACGGCAAGGCCTTCGACAAGAAGTTCGCCAAGGGCAGCTTCGGTTACCGTTACAGCGAGGCCGAGGACGGCGGCATCTTCTGGTCGAACGACCCGGCCAAGCCGATCAAGGCCATGGCCGAGGAGCTGGGGCTGTTCTGGGGCGACCAGGACATTGAGCGGGCCCGCAAGGTGCAGGACAAAGTCCGCGGCGGCCCGCCGAGTTTGGACTGAAACAGAAACCCAATCGCGCGGGGGGCTGGTTATTCATGGCCACGCAAGCGTGGGCCATGCCACCCAAGCCACCCCAAGGCGTCTTGTGCAAGAGTGCCGGAATCAGAACAGGGGGCGAAGGAGGACGTAGGCGAAGATCAGGGCGGCGGCCACCAGGTAGCCGATGGCGAATCTTCCCAGTACGCACCGGGTGTCGGGGCCGAGGCCCCGAAAGGGCAGGTCGATTATCCCGAGCAACAAAACCAGCACCCGCAAGGGCAGCGGCAGCGGGCCGGGTGGTGGGTCGGCCTGGGCCGGTTGGTCGCCGGGGACTTCCTCGTCGTAGGCCTGGGGCCAGCTGTCCGCGGGCTGCTCGACCAGCAGGGCCAGGCGTTCGGTTTCCTCGACCGCGTCGGCTGCTGTCGGCGCGGGCTCGGGCGGCGTTTCTTCCGGGCCGGGCATCGTCTCTTTCGGCGGCCGGCCGGAGCGCCGGACTTTCGCTTCGGCGGCCGCCAGTTGGGCGACTTCCTCCATCAGAATCCGCTCGGCCTCCTGGTCGCTATCCTCATCGTCGTCGAAGGCCAACTCGGCGGCGGGCGTCGGCTCCTGGATGTCGTCCTCCTCGGCGGCGGCGCTTGGCGGACCATCGTCCTCCGGCCGGCCGGTGGGCTCATCCTCGTCGCCGGTTTCCAAGGGTGTAACATCGGCGAAGGCGGCATCGACTTCCCGCTCGATTTCATCCCGCAGGGCCGAGTCCAGGGTCTCGTCCTGTGGTGCTGGGGTGGGTGCTGGGGTGGGTGCTGGGGTGGGCGGGGGGCGAGTGGGCTCGGCCGGCTGCTGGTCGCCGGTCCGGTCTTGGGCCGCTGCCGGGTCGTAGGCCCGGTCCTCTGGGGGCGGCGAGGTTGTCTGGTCGTGGTCAGCCATAAGAATAATTGAGTCCCGAAGCATTCGCTGGTCTAATACACTCCGGCTCACAGCCGGGTCTGCCCCGAGAGGGCCCGCAGCCAGTCTTGTTAATTGTATTCGACTTTTGGCTGCAGGAGACTTTAACCGGAGGAATTTGAGGTGCCGCCAAGGTTTTTTTGCCCCGATCTTTCGGCCACTGAAGTAGCCCTGGAAGGCGACGAGTTGCACCACCTGCGGACCGTTCGTCGTTTGGGGACCGGAGCGGAGGTTGAGCTGTTCGACGGCTGCGGACGATTGGCCCGTTGTCGCCTGGTGCGGCTGGACCGCCGGCGGGCGGAGTTGGAGGTGCTCGAGACGGCCGAGTCCGAGCCACCGCGGCTGCAACTGACAATCGCCGCGGCGGTGGCCAAGGGTAACCGCATGGACTTCCTGGTCGAGAAGGTGACCGAACTGGGGGCCACGGCCCTTTGGCCGCTGGTGACCGCCCGGGGCAGCGTGACCGACTGCGGGCAGCAGAAACAGCTCTCCTGGCGCCGCCGCAGCATCGAGGCCTGCAAACAGTGCGGGCGACTTTTCCTGCCCCGCATCGGGCCGCCGCTCGGGTTGGACGAAGCTATCGCCAGGATGCAGGCCGAACCGTTCGACCTGGTTCTTTTGGCCGACCTGTCGGGTGAGGCCAAAGCGGTCGGCGAGGTGTTGGGCGAGGCGGGTGCGGCCCGGCGGCTGATCGGCCTGGTGGGACCCGAAGGAGGCTTCAGCGATTCGGAGCGCCGGCGGTTGCTGGCTCTCGGTGGGCGGGCGGTTCGCCTGGCCCCGACGGTTCTTCGCGTCGAGACGGCGGCCGTGGCCCTGGCTGCAGCCGTGGCGGCACTTGGGTAGGAGGGTTCCAAGGTCGCCCGACTCCGACGGCGGCCATGGGCGATGAGGATGCCGGGGGTCCGGTTTCATGGTGCCCGCCTGCCAAAGCCGGGAACCGCTGCACTGGAACCACCGCACT